>JAJYHS010000075.1 GCA_021784635.1 bacterium | reverse complement strand
ACGCGCTTTGCTTGCAAAACTTGAAAGCCAAACCGCGGGTAATCATTTAACCATTTTTTCGCATATTGGACGACATTTACCGGTCGGGCAATTTTGTCAGCGCGTACGGTAAGCAAGGCTTCCGGGTCCTGAGGTGACAGATAAATCGTTTTGATAAACCGATTATTTTTTGGCTTTGGCGTTAGATCCCAGTCGGTATTAGCAGCGTTAAGGCTGAAACCAAGCGGCGAATAAAAAACACCATTTTTACCAGAAATAAAAATAGATGACGAAGTCAGCGGCATTGGGGCGGCAAAGACTGTTGGCGCCATTAAGAATGAAATCAAAATAGTTAAACCAATAAGAAGCCGTTTTTTCAATCTGTTATTCATTTCGCCTTTGATGGTACACATGACGCTGGTGGAGTGCAAGCGGCGGTAGCTGCAGCGGTTGGAGCCTTTGTAGGTGACGCGGCCGGCGGGCACGGATGATTTATAATTGATTGTATTCGTTTGCTCAAAGTCCATTTGTAAATTTGGTCTGTGCCGCTTACATCAGAAGTAAAATAAATGTGTTCTTCTTTCGGATCGATTTCAGCCTGCCACATTCGAAAAAACTTATGCAATTTCGAGTTTCTCGTAATTTGCCGCAAACAGGAGCCGTCGGTCTTCACAACGTAGAGTTCAAATATTGAAGGGTCGCTGCGGTTTGAAGAAAATAATATTTCATTGTTTTTAGATAGCCATGTCGGCGTCCAGTAAATGGCGTTACCGCCAATCAGTCGTCTCGAGTCTGAACCGTCCGCATTGGCGATCCAAATCGCGGTTTTTTTCGGTCCGATTTCATGAACCCATACTAACTTTCGCCCATCCGGGCTAAACCGCGGCCATTCGTCGGCCGAATGCACCGTCGCAATCGAAGAGGGAATCGGCGATAATTTATTTATTCGGCGGGTTCTCAAATTCATTCGGTAAAGTACAAGCCGATTATTTTGGTACGCGACGAACGCAATTTCATTCGACTGGGGATTGGCGCTTATTTCGCCATCGAACGAGTCGGTTCGCGTAAAACGAAGGAGGTGGCTGCCATCGATCATAGATTCGTATATGTCCGTCGGTGGGAGTTTAGCGCCCCAAAAATTTTTTGGGTCAGCCAAATCATCGGACTGAATTTCTTCGGGGCTCAACGGTTCTCCGCCATTGTTGAACTGATCGATGGCTTCGATCAAATAAACTGGATTTTCTTTAATTTCATCAGTGCTGCTTGAGTAGATGATCCGTCTACCCGTTCGATTAAAAACACCATCAAAAATTTCGCCATCTTGAAATGTCAGCCGGTTTTCGACTCCGGTTTTGAGGTTGAGTTCGTATAACTGGGGGTTTCTGTGCGATCGGCGTTTTGAACTCACGTAGAGCAGTCGATTCCCGTTCGGCGACAATCGCGGGGTGCGATTCACTCCCTGTTGAGTAAGTAACGTGTAGGTGCCGACTTTTTCGGCGGGGCGTGAAGGCTTCGCCGCAATCGGCGCAACTTTAATCGACTGGCAACCTGCAAACATGAGTAAAAGCGCCGTTAAAATCGTAGTTATAAACCAAGCGAACATAACGACGCGCAAAGGAGCTTTGCCGGATATCCGGTTTAACTTTGCCTGGCTCATCCAAGCTTTTCTCATTAGTGAATATGGTGAAACGGCATCGAGATCTTGAATTGAAACCCAGCGCGATGCCTTATCTTTTTGGGAGCGTGACTTTTGCCGATCCGGGCGCGCCAACTGTTGAACTGTTGCATAGATGTCGTGATGGGTAATTCGATGGCGGAAATCAAAATTTTTAGGCGCCTTTTTTAACTTTTTAGCCAGCCCCGGTAAAAGCCAGTGGCCGTGCAAAAACGGCGCCTCGTTTTTAGTGAGTCGTACTTGGCCGTCACGCATTTCGATCATTGCGGTCCATTGCCATATTTCAACGGCTTTTCGTGGTTTTTTTAGAGGCAATACACTCCACAAGGAGTTTTTTTGTGCCAGGCAATCCTTAGCTAGCGGACACTGACGGCATTTTGGATTTTTCGAAGTGCAGACTTGCGATCCAAGTTCCATTAAAGCTTGATTGAGGATGTTTACGGGGCCTGGTGCGATGAATTGGTCAACCAATCTTTGTAATTGCGAGCGCATTTGCGGCCGCCACCACTGCCATCGCAGTGAATGGAGGCGCGTTAACACGCGAATTACATTACCATCGAGAACTCCCACGGGTTCAGAAAAGGCAAGACTACTAACGGCACGCGCGGTATACGGCCCGAACCCCGGTAATTTTATGAGCTCACTATAGGTACGCGGAAAGCTTTTTTGCTTGGCCAAGATTTTTGCGGCTTCGTGCAAATTTCGCGCACGTGAATAATAACCTAGCCCCGCCCACAAACGTAAAACGTCTTCAATTTTTGCATTTGCTAAATCATAAAGGGTTGGGAATTTTTCTAAGAATCGCTCGTAGTAAGGAATAACGGCCGTAACAGTGGTCTGTTGGAGCATAGTTTCAGATATCCAAATTTGATATGGATCGCGGTCGCGGCGCCACGGCAAATCGCGCCTGTTTTCAAGATACCAATCTTCAATCCGCTTTTGAACGTTCATTCTGCCTCACGACTCGCTTACGACTGCCGTCTTCGCGTGCCGTCTGCGCGTATCGTTTTCGGCTCGACGCTTTCGGGCTTGCTGATTGACCAGACAGAGCTTAATTTTACGATAGATGAAACAGGGTTCAAATCAAACTCCGTGCGAAATAGTATCGCGAGCCTTAGCTTTTGCCGTCAAGGTGTTACTAGTTTCATGTTTTGCATCACTATTCATGACAACCGCACATGCTGTTTTGGTCAAAAAAACCAGTCGGCGGGCGATGTTTGTGCATCGTAGTCATCGTTACGCATTTATATGCGCCGAGAAATGGCGGGCTCTGAAAGATTGCCGGTTTTATGATCACGGTTTTAATGTTGAAGTGTGGCAAAATGAAATCTTAGTCCACGACGTGCGCCATCGCGACACAATTACGCTCCCCGATGCTGGCCCAAAGGTTCAGTGGAGCTTTGTGCGATTAAGAACTTTTGGCAAGCGACGGCTGATTGAAATTCAACTTTGGGCGGCTCCTGACAAAACAACAGGTATTCAAACGCAAAAATGGTTTGTTTATGAGTGGCGAAACGGTCATCTAAAACAAGACCTTGAACTTTCGTTACAAAAGCGGAAGCAGTTGGCTAGCGGCAAATTTTTGGTTGACCCGCCCGTTCCGCATGGCTTGAGCGCACAGGTGAAACATTTGAAAATAGCTTCGCGCATTGAGGTCGTTCGAAAAATTGTATGGCATTGCGGACGCCAACGCGGCAATTTAGGAGTGTTTTAGAATGAAAAGCGATGACATTAAATATGAACCGATCAGCGGGCGGGAGTTCCCGAGGTTTTCAGCGATAAAAACATTTTTTCGTTTGCCGCATGTTCCGGTCGATGCCGATTACGACGTGGGATTGATGGGTATTCCGTACGATGGCGGTACGAGTTACCGGCCGGGCGCGCGCTTTGCCCCCACGGCTGTGCGCCAAGCATCGTCTGTTGGGCGCGGTTACAATTGGGCGCGGGGTACACATTTGTGGTCAAGTCTGCGTTTTGCTGACATCGGTGACTGCCCGACGGTACCGGTCGATCAAAAGATGACCTACGAACGGATCGAAAAGTTTTTCGGGCAGCTCATGAAACTTAATAAGCGATTTGTTTCAGTCGGTGGCGATCACTCCACGACGTTGCCGGTGTTGCGCGCACTTCACAAAAAATACGGAAAACTGGCGCTCATCCATTTCGATGCGCACCTCGACACGTATCCCGCGGCGTGGGATTGCGAATACCATCACGGCACGTTTGTGCGTCACGCGCTGGTCGAAAAGCTCATTGATCCGAAGCATACTTTGCAAATTGGTTTGCGCGGGCCCCTTGTCGATGAAAATGATTTAAAAGTTGCGCGTGATTATAAAATTCGCTCCACAACGGTTGACGATATTCGCATCGGTGGGCTTGAAAAGTTTATTGCCGGTTTGCCAAATTTCGATGAATCTTCAAAATGCCCGCCCACCTATATTAGTTTTGACATTGATTGTCTTGATCCGTCTTGCGCTCCGGGCACCGGCACGCCGGTTCCGGGTGGGCTTACGACCTACGAAACTCAGCGCATTTTGCGTGCGCTGAAAATTCAAAACCTCGTGGGGGCCGACATCGTCGAAGTCTCGCCCCCTTTTGATCACGCCGAAATCACAGCACTCGCAGCTGTTGACACCATGTTTGAACTCATGGGCCTGATGGTACAAAAAAAACTCCGATGAGTTATTTCGGGGGGGCTATTTTAAAAAAGCGTTCACGGCACCCAAAGCTTCTTTAACTTTTGATAGATCGCGGCCAGCGCCTTGGGCGAAATCGGGACGGCCGCCACCTTTGCCGCCCATCGCAGTAGCAACAGCCCCCAAAATTTTGCCCGCGTTTAATGTCGGTACAAGATTTTTGGTTACAGTCACAATGATCGGATGAGCACCCTCACGACCACTGTCTTCGCTGGCCCGGCCAATCAAAACGACAACTCCCGATTGAATTTTATCGCGAAGTCGATCGCTAATTTGACTTAACAGCGCGCGGTCATTGATTTCAAGATTGGCAAACACCAACCGCCCGTGGAGGGTTTCGCTCGCATTTTTCGCATTAGCAACCGAAAAGGCTGCAGCCGACGTCAAAAGTTCATCGACGTTAATTTTTGCGCCCTTTAGCGATTGTATTTCGCGCTCGAGCAGGCGTTGCTGCTCTTTAGCACGTTCGACCCAAAGAGCAACTCGTGAATCCGACTGCATAAATTGTTGCCAGTTTTCGTGAAGTCCGCACGCCGCGCGGGCTTCTGTATTTTCGCGCGTGTGCTTCATTAAAAATCGTGCAGCAGTTTCTCCGGTAATGGCTTCGATGCGCCGAACTCCTGAAGAAACCCCGCTTTCGCTCACAATTTTGAAAAAGCGAATTTGCGCGGTATTGTCGACGTGTGTGCCACCGCATAGCTCCATACTGAAGTCGCCCATTTTCAAAACGCGCACTTTTTCGCCGTATTTTTCTCCGAATAGTGCCATCGCTCCCGCCGCAATGGCCGCTTTGGGGGTCATTATCGTGGTTTCAACAACTCGTGCACGCGCGACCTCTTCGTTCACCATAGCTTCGACGGTGCTGAGTTCTTCAGCGCTCATGGGCTTATTATGAGTAAAATCAAAACGCAATTTGTCAGGCGCGACGAGTGACCCAGCTTGCGATACATGCGTACCGAGTACAGTTCTTAGAGCGGCGTGCAGAAGGTGAGTTGCGGAGTGATTGTTGGCGGTTGCCGCGCGCTTTACTGCGTCGACTTTGGTTTGTACTTCATCTGAAATGTTAAACTCGCCGTCGACAACCCGCACGTGATGTAAATAAATGTCATTCAGCTTTGTGGTGTCGAGTACTTCAGCAAGACCCCGAGCCCCGGCAATTTGGCCCACGTCGCCGACTTGGCCGCCGCTTTCGGCGTAAAAACAAGTTCGGTCAAGTACAATAACTCCCGTTTGCTCCGGTGAGAGCGCTGGAACTTCATTAGATCCATTTGAAAGAAAAAGCACATGGCCCTGATCGCTAACAACGCCATGGTAACCGGTAAAAATGGTTGGTCCCGATTTTTTTGCGATATTTTGAGTTACTTTTATAAGATGCGCTTCGCTTGTTGAGAGTCCTTTACCCTTCCACGAAGAGCGGGCTAAATCGCGCGCGTCTTCTAAATGCCGCTCGAACGTTTTTTCGTCGATTTGAAATCCGCGTTCGCGCGCCATGAGAGCCGTCAGATCAGCCGGAAAGCCAAACGTGTCGTACAATTTAAACACGAATTTACCATCGACAATTTGGCTGCCGCGTTTTTTCATCTCAGTAAACTCCGACTCAAGAATCTGAATGCCTTGGTCAAGAGTAGAAAAAAATCTCTTTTCTTCGTCTCGAACTGTCGACAGAACGTGCTCCCGTCGGGTGCGAAGTTCGGGATACGCTTCGCTCATCTCTTCAATTACGCGCTCAACAACTGAGGGGAGAATGCTTTTTTCAACCGAAAGGTTGCGGCCATAGCGAAGCGCCCGTCGCATGATTCGGCGTAATACATATCCGCGACCTTCGTTAGAAGGCAGCACGCCGTCGGCTACAAGAAAGGCCGAGGCCCGGGCGTGATCGGCAAGAACACGCATGGCGACATTTCGCAGTTCGTCTTCAGACGAAGGTTTGCGTTCGCGTACATATTCAAGACCGGTTACTTTTTCAACTGAGCTGATCAAGGCTTGAAACAAATCATTGTCATAATTTGAAGTTTTACCTTGAAGGATTGTGGCCATACGCTCTAGCCCTGAGCCCGTGTCAACAGACGGCTTGGGCAGCGTCGTGCGTTTGCCGTCTTCACTCTCGTTAAACTGCATAAAAACAAGATTCCAAAATTCGACAACACGATCCGTACCGTTTTTAATTTCATCGTAAGCGCTTGTTTTACCGTTAGGATCAAAATCATAAAAAATTTCAGAGCACGGCCCGCACGGTCCGGATGCGCCCATTCGCCAGAAATTATCTTTTTCACCAAAGCGAAAAATGCGTTCGCGATCGACGCCTTCTTGTTTGTGCCAAATGTCGGCGGCTTCGTCATCGTCTTGAAAAACCGTGACGTAGAGGCGCGACCTATCAAGTTGGTATTCTTTTGTTACAAGCTCCCAAGCATAATGGATGGCTTCTTTTTTGAAATAATCGCCGAAAGAAAAATTACCGAGCATTTCAAAAAACGTATGGTGGCGTGCTGTGAAACCGACATTTTCGAGGTCGTTGTGCTTGCCGCCGGCACGCACGCATTTTTGTGAACTGGTCGCTCGTTTATAATCGCGCGTTTCAAGGCCCAAAAACACATTCTTAAATTGGTTCATTCCGGCATTGGTAAACAATAGCGTTGGATCGCCATCAGGAATGAGCCTTGAACTGGGGACTATGCGATGGCCATTTTTTTGAAAGTAGGACAAAAAAAGAGATCGGATTTCAGCGCTTTTCATCAAGTCCTCGCAAAACACTCATTATAGTTTCATGATCATATCCGCGGTAGAGCAAATAACGCTTTATTTTCACTTTGTCGTCGAAAGTGATATGCGGTGTGCCTGTGTGCTGCATACTTTTACTAAAACGGCGCTCGATGAGTTTTAGGCATTTTTCTTTTTCTAGCTCTTTGTCGCGGGGGGTGCTCGGTAAATTCAACCGGTGCAGTTTATTTTCAATTTGGCGATAACTTTTGCCTTGGCGATGAAGGGATTCGCTCCACAATCGAGATAGTTCTTCAGGAGATTTCAAAAGGCGAAGCTCATTTAGTTTTGTAAGCGTGCACTCAATGACTTCGTTGGTATAAAACGGTGAAAGTTTCTCGCGCAGTTCTTTTACAGAATGGTCGCGCCGCGCGAGAAGACGCATACATTTTTCAAAGGCGCGGGCTTCGTCGCTGCTTACGTGCGGACTATTTTGCTTTTTTGAAAAGCCCCAAGGGGCCGAATGTTGAGGGCTTTTTTTCATGGCCTTTTTTGTCGCGCAATTTGACCGCTTTGTCACTGTGCAAACGGTGGTTGCCCGTAGTGTTTTCAACTTCCATGGTTGAAAGGTCTTGCCAGGCTTGTGCGGCCCGGCGGCCGAAGTAATTGGGATCTCCCCATTTTTTCCCATCCATATGAGAAACGCCATTGTAACGAACGGCAAAGTTTTCTGGCTGACTTGAAGCCTTTAATGCTTCTTCGTACGAGATTTTTTCGGCGGCGATGAGATCCATGAGGGATTGATCAAATGTGCACATGCCCCAAACGGCCTGGCTTTCTTCCATTGCCGCGCGAATTTCAGATAGGCCGTCAGGTCGCGCGATGAGTTCAGATATGCGGGCATTGTTGATTAGAACTTCAAGGGCAGGAACGTAACCCTTGCCGTCTTTTCGCGCGCAAAGTCTTTGGCAAACAATTGAAGCAAGTGTCGAGGCCAATT
>JAJYHS010000138.1 GCA_021784635.1 bacterium | reverse complement strand
GCGACGGGGATTTGTTTTACCATTCAAGAACCGTGGTTAATGATTCAACTATTGCTTTGTGGGATGAAATTCGCCGACAAATTTTTAGTGTCGAATCAATGGTGACGGACGTCATCGACGTCGACACACAAGGGATAAGTCTTGACGATTTTAGCGCGCGTAATCGGCTTTTGACTGCTGGCGAGGTGGCCGGCGACAAAGCGGCCGGTACGCTATCAAATAAATACGGTTTTTAAAAAAGAAGGAGCTACCCGTGCGAACGCCGCAATATGCAATGTCGATATTTAAAGGACGGCGAGAGAAATTGGCCAATCATTTAAAAGACAGCGCGCTGATATTGGCCGCCAATCCCGAAGTTATCAGAAACGGCGATGTTCATTATCCTTTTCGGCAGAACTCCAACATGTTTTATTTGACCGGTTTTGAAGAGCCAAATTCAGCGCTTATTTTTCGCCCGGGTAAAAATCCGGAAACGGTTTTATTTGTTATGTCAAAAGATCCGGCGCAAGAGACCTGGACGGGTTTTCGCTACGGCGTTGAGGGTGCCAAACGGTATTTTGAAGTCGACGAGGTCTATTCAATAGATTCGGTTCAAGACGAGCTGCCAAAGCTTCTTTCGGACGTGGATCAAATTTACTATTCTCTCTTTTCAAATACAAATTTTGATACAATTCTAATGGATATTATAAACGATTTGACCTGGTCTCGGTCGCGTTCTAACCGGGGCAATCTTCCGATAATTGATCCCTGTGCGATGCTGGGTGAAATGAGGCTTCGTAAATCCAATGTTGAAGTGGAATGGCACAGGCGCGCATGTGAGATTTCAGCCGAGGCGCATATCGAAGTGATGAAAACTATTCGGCCCGGCATAAACGAGCGCGCGCTTCACGGAGTTTTTCTGCGCTCGATTATGGAGCGGGGCTGCGCGCGTGAAGGTTACGGAGCTATCGTTGCGGGCGGCGAAAATGCGACCACACTCCACTATGAGTTTAACGACCAAGTTTGCAAAGATGGCGACCTTCTTCTTCTCGACGCGGGGGCAGAATACAATTATTTTTCAGGCGATATTACGCGGGTGTTTCCGGTGAACGGACGGTTTAGCGACACGCAAAAGCGAATTTATCAAAAAATGTTGAACGTGCAAAAAGACTTGGTGTCACTCGTAAAACCAGGGACAAGCCGTGAGGCTTTACAAACTGAAACGGTTTCTCGGCTCACTGAACTTATGATTGATGAAAAACTTTTGAAGGGCCGAAAAGACGACCTCATTGAAAAAAAAGAATACGAACGCTTTTACATGCATCGTGTTTCGCATTGGCTTGGCATGGAGGTTCATGACGCGGGGACAACCTTGGTTAACGGTGAGCCGCGCGTAATTGAGCCAGGATTTGTTCTTACAATTGAGCCAGGTCTTTACATTTCAAAAGACGCACCAGGGGTCCCGGATGAGTTGCGCGGCATCGGGATTCGTATTGAAGACGACGTTTTAGTTACCGAGTCGGGGCACGAAGTTCTCTCGAGTAAATGTCCAAAAGAAATTGCCGACATTGAGGCGGTCATGCGGCATTAAGGCCGATACGAATGAAAATGCCAACCGCGCGTGCGGGCAACGGCAAGTAAGGCTTCTTCAGATTCCCGATTAAAATGTCCGGGAGGCGCGCCAAGGTTTGCAATGCGGATGCGCCGGGCACATTCGAGTAGCGGCAAATCGCCCATTGTATTGCCGGCGGCAAGAAACGGTAGTTTGCGGCCGGTTGCTTCGAGTAACCCGGTCACTTTACCTTCGTGCCAGGTCAGTGGGCCTTCAGGTTTTTCAGTAATTTTACCCTCGTAAATTTCAGTTTTAATGCCGATCACATTTTCCGCAGCAATCCCTATGGCCTCAGCAGCCGGTTCAACAGCCCAGCGAACTGAAGCGGTAACACAATAAACGTGTACGTCACGCGCTTTTAAATAAGCGACAAGATCTTTCATGAACGGAAAAAACGGCGGTGGTTCAAGTGTGGCAAACGCTTCGCGTGCCCAACCGCGAACGGTCGTAAGCGGAATATCCTTCATGATCTGCGCGAGCCAAACAAGAGCCCCAGGTGTTTCGCGAACGTACCACTGGCGATAATGCTCCCACGGGTTGGGGGGCAAATTCGGCAAAAGATTTTTTGCTATTTGGTACTGAAAAAAATGTTCGCCAACGTCGGTATCCCATAGTGTGCCGTCGGCATCGAATGCGGCAATTCGGTCGACACCGGCATCGAGCGCCTGGTCAATCTGCTTTTTAATCTTTACGATCTTCTCTTGCGGAAAAGGTTTCATGCACGCTAGATTAAACTATGGATCATGGCATTCTTCAACCCGCAATCACGGGTGAACTCTCGGCAAAAAGACGGCCTGAATTTATCAAACGGCTTCAAGACGAAACGTTTGATCTTGCCATAATTGGCGGGGGCATTAACGGCGCAGGTGTGGCGCGCGATGCTTCAAGCCGCGGGATGAAAGTTGCGCTTATCGAGGCGCAAGATTTTGCAAGCGGTACAAGCTCGCGATCGAGTAAGCTCATTAACGGCGCAGGTGTGGCGCGCGATGCTTCAAGCCGCGGGATGAAAGTTGCGCTTATCGAGGCGCAAGATTTTGCAAGCGGTACAAGCTCGCGATCGAGTAAGCTCATTCACGGCGGGATTCGCTATCTTGAAAACCTTGAATTCGGATTGGTTTTTGAAGCTCTTCAAGAGCGGCGGCATCTCTTCGAGATGGCACCCCACCTCGTCCATCCCCTTCGCTTTATTCTGCCTGTTTACAAAAATTCGCGCGTGGGAATGTTCAAGCTCGGCCTTGGCATGATGCTTTATGATCTTTTGGCAACTTTTGAGATGCCTGAGCTTCATGAAAGGTTAAATAAGAACGAGTTACTTAACCGGGTTCCAATGTTAAGCGACCAATCTTTATGTGGAGGTTACGCGTATTCCGACGCCTATATGGATGATGACCGTCTTGTTCTTGAGACAATTCGTTCGGCGGTAAGATTCGGCACGGTCGCTGTTTCATATGTAAGGGCTACGGGCGCCCATTTTGAAAATGAAAAATCAAAAAGCGAGCGCGTGTGCGGGCTTGTTGCGCGTGACGAAGAAACGGGCCGCGAATTTACGATAAGAGCAAAACATTTTATAAGCACAGTCGGCCCGTGGACAGACCTTGTCGCCGCTAGAATGCTAAAGGGTTGGCGGCCTATTCTGCGGCCGTCAAAGGGGGTGCACCTTACCTTTATGCGCAGCCGCCTCCCGATTCATGATGCCGTCGTGATGATTACTGAAGACCAAAAACGGATCGTATTTGCCATCCCACGGCACGAGATGGTGATTGTCGGTACAACGGACACGGATTATTCGGGCGACCCCGCGGAGGTGCGAACCACGCGCGAAGATGTTAGTTATCTTCTGCACATCATAAATCGCTATTTTGGCCATGCCAATCTCACGGATGCCGACATCGTGGCGAGTTACTCCGGCGTTAGGCCTTTAGTGGATGATCACTCCGATACAGAAAGCAAAACGAGTCGTGAGCATAAAATCGTTTCTGACCCACGCAACATCACGTTTATCGCCGGAGGCAAATATACCACCTATCGCAAAGTTGCTGAGATGGTTGTTGAAACTGCATTAAATCAATTTTGCTTAGAAGATCAAGTGCGCTTCGCGAGAAATCAGACCACGGCGCCGCTCAACGCGCTCGCTAATGCCGCGTCGATTGAAAAGGCTCGGCGAGAGGCCAGCCATTGGGCAAAAGAATTCGGCATACATGAAAGCATTGTACATTTACTTGTTGAGCGCCACGGTGAAGAGGCAAAGGCGATTCTTGAAAACTATAGGGCGCGAACAAGCGGGGTCCATCGGTTGTGGCAGTTCGAAGCCGAACACGCGATTCATTCCACAATGTGTTTTCATTTGCGGGACTTTGTTCTGAGGCGCTCGCCACTTTTCTTGTCGCGTCCCGACCATGGATTTTTATTTTTGGACGATATCGCGCAGCTTTTTCAAAAAGAGCTCGGATGGAGTGACAACAAAAGGCTTGAAGAAACTGAAGCGGTGCGACAGCATCTCGATCGCGAGATGGGCTGGCGCGGCACCAAGCCGTTGAACAGTTAATAGATATCCTTTTTGTTTGAGTTCCATAATTGAGCATAGCGGCTTTATTCGGACATGCCCCTGCACGGCAAGGCTCGTGAACTCCTTTAATAGGCTAGGTATGGTGTCATACGAGCGAGAGCTAAGTCTTCGAATGGATTCAGAAAAAAGAATCAACTCGAGATCGGCGTGAGGGGCCAAACCTTCATCGGCATTGGCATTTAGTGTCGCCTGTTCGTTTTCTAAAACCAATCGACAGGACAATCGATCATCCAGGCGAAGGGCGAGTAAATGCGGTGGCGGTAGAAGTTTTAGAACTTCGGAAAATGCCGAACTTCGCGAGACGGCCGATCGCATGGACAATAAGAGTGAGTTTTCGTTCATAGATTGAACCGCAAGATTCGACCACATTACATAGACTTGTCAATGATCGGTTGACTCCCTTTTTACACTGAAATTAAAATCGAGAGATGGGTTTACTACAACAAGTTACAGAATACTTTTCAAATGACATTGCAATCGACCTCGGCACAGCGAACACGCTTGTGTATGCCAAACGGCGCGGAATTATTTTAAACGAACCTTCCGTCGTTGCTGTACAAAAGAATTATCGCGGAATGCAAAACCGTGTACTCGCCGTCGGCAAAGAGGCTAAAGACATGCTGGGCCGCACGCCCGGTAGCATCGTGGCGATTCGCCCAATCAAAGATGGCGTTATTGCCGATTTTGAAGTGACAAGCAAAATGCTTCATTACTTCATTCGAAAATCGATGGGCCAAGGCGGTAGTCGTCTTTCTGTTCGTCCACGAATTATTATTTGTGTTCCTTTTGGAATCACCCAGGTTGAAAAGCGCGCGGTAAAAGAATCCGCCCACGCCGCTGGCGCACGCGAAGTATACTTAATTGAAGAACCGATGGCGGCCGCAATTGGCGCGGGACTTCCTATTACTGAACCCACCGGCAATATGGTTGTTGATATGGGCGGCGGTACAACCGGCGTTGCGGTGATTTCTCTTGGCGGCATTGTTTATTGTAAATCGATTAAGGTTGCCGGCGATAAATTTGATGAAGCGATTGTGAACTATGTGCGGCGGCAATTTAATCTTTTAATAGGCGAGCGAACGGCCGAAAACATTAAAATAAAAATCGGCAATGCGTATCCGTTTGAAGAAGAAAAATACATGGAGGTCAAAGGTCGCGACCTTGTGGCCGGTGCACCGAAAACAATTGAAATTTCAAGCTCGCAAATCAACGACGCCCTAATGGACCCACTATCAGAGGTCGTCGATGCCGTTCGGACGGCTCTTGAGAAAACTCCTCCTGAACTTGCTTCAGATATCGTGGATAACGGCATTGTTCTCACCGGCGGTGGCGCGCTTTTAGCCAACCTTGATGTTCTTCTGCGCGAGCGAACGGGGCTTCCCGTAACCATTGCAGAGAATCCACTCTCGTGTGTGGTGTTGGGTTCGGGCAAGGTTCTTGAAGAAATGGATCTTCTCAAACAGCTCACTGTGGATTAACGACATCATGCTCGTGCAGAAGCATGCCCGAAGCACTCGAAGCGAGGGAGCTTATGCTATCTGAGAGTCTGGTTGAAAAAATCGCAATTTTTTATTATCTGACCTATTTGGATGAATCCAAAGCGCTCAGCGCGACGACGCGGACCCTTAAGCAATTGAGCCATCGTCAGATCGACAAGTTAAAAACTCCGCTCAATTTGCAAACAGCCGTCATTTGTAGCATCGAAGAGTCTGAAAAAAAGAGACGCAATCTATCCAAACCATCGAGTCTTAGTTTTTCGGCGGGATCAATTGTCGCTCCTGAGGCGACGGACTGGTCGCCGTGGTTTGAGTTTAGAAAACTTGCCGATGAGCGGGAATTTCGCACGGTTGTTTATTCACAAATTATGAAGTTTTCGGACCAGGCAATTTCCGACGGGATGCAACTGTCAATTGGAACGGTTCGCTACCGGTTAGGTCGGGGGCTTAAAACGCTTGGCCATATATTAAAACCAGAAAAGAAGAGTCATCATGTCTGAGCCACGATTGTCGCCGCCCGAGCGGCAACTTTCGAGATTTATGTGCGAGGAGTTGTTATACGAATATGCCGAAGACCGACTGGATGCTGAACGGCAAAAGGCGGTTAGTCTGGCTCTTCAATCGCAGCCGGAGTTACAGAACGAGTTTGCATCCATTAAATTAGCCAAAGAGTATTGTTCCCAAATTTCAAAGACGAAAATTTCGACCTTACAAATTGAAAATTTAAAATCAGCAAAACCGATTTACTCCCTAATTATTGAGCGTTTAAGATATAGAAACTGGCCAGATTTGCTGCAGTGGACCGTTCAAGCTTTTGTATTGTCGTCGCTTGTTGCGGGCGCGGCACTGATTATACCTTGGGGCCGAATTGAACGACGTCTGACCCAACCAAAATCTATTCCGTCAGCAGAGAATGTTATCAAACCACCGTCTATTCCAGACGCAAGTTTGCCGGCGATAAGTGTTGCGGCCACAAAAGCCGTCAATTCAACGGCGGCAATCACTAAATCAAAAAAGCCGGCAACGAAGCCCGTAATCAAACCGACTGCCAAATCGGCCATCCGAAAGGCTCAGCCACAAGCGGCCGCCGTAGCTGCCGCTCCGAAGTTAAAAGGTGTTTTGTATAGAATGTGGATGGCAATTCCCCATGCCAATGTGGTTGGTGAAATTATTCGGCACAAGATTCTTACTCTTGGCGGGCACAAAGCCGGTGAAGTGAGACTGGGTTGGCACCGCACGCATCCCAGGGGTGTTTATTTTCACTTTGCATTGCCCAAGAAGCATTACAATACAATCATACTTTTTTTGAAAAAATACGCCCAAGTCGCAATTTCAAAAGATCCAAGCAGTCGAATTATGCCGAAAGGCGAAGTTCGAATTATTCTATGGGTCCAAGATTTAACACCCGAAGCCAAGGCCAATGATCGACAAGAAAAATCAAGCAAATAGATTTAGATCGCGACGGCCCGCGCGTTCGCTGCGCACAATTTTGATGATGTGGCTGTTGATGTTTTCGATTGTGCCGCTTGCATTTTTGACCGGGTATTCACTCGTCCGCTATGAACAGGCGATCGATCAAGAGATGGGGCAAAGACTTCGCGGTAATTACCGCGAAATCAAAATTATTTTTCAAGAGCTGCAAAATAACCTGCTGACGCATAACCAGGAGCACGCGCATGACCGCTCGCTCGTTTATTTTTTATCGGCTGAAGAGATAAATAACGCACGAAAACTTGCGTCACGGTGGTTAAAGGGTGCGGTGGCTAATCGACTTTCAATATTTAGTCCGCAGGGGCAATTGCTCGTCTCGCTTTATGTTGGCAAAGATGGGAAAATCAAGCGCCACGCGAAACTTGAGGGAACAAATGTTTATCTATCAAGTGCCTTCTTAAAGGTAGCGGCCAAGCAAAATCAACTTGCCGTGGTTGATTTTAACGGAAAATCCGGAATGGATTTGGTCGCTTTTTCAAAAATATTAAATTCGTCGGATGCTCTAGTCGGATATATCGAAGAAGTTCTCAATGTAAATACGGCCTTTATGTTGAACTTAAGAAAACGACTCGACGCCGAGGTCGTTTTTATCAGTGAAGATGGTGCCAAGAGTATTTCAAGCCAAAACGATCTAACTCAATATCAGCCTGGATTTTTTTCTAAGCGCTTACGGTCCAAAAGGCTTCTGGATCTGAACATTCGAGGCGTACCCTACGGATTTATAGTTAAGAAGATTCCCTGGGGGGGCCACTATTTTATTCTTGCAATCGGTGCTTCGAAGCGCGCGGCTAATGAAGTTTTAAAAAACGTGAATTATGCGTTTTTTACCGTGGTTGGCGCGATCATTCTGCTTTTGATCGTTTTGAGCTTTGTATTTTCTAGGGTTTTGCTGCAACCGCTCCATCAGCTTGTGGACTTGGTGCAAAATGTCGATCTCAACGAGCCGCCCGTGCTCGA
>JAJYHS010000295.1 GCA_021784635.1 bacterium | reverse complement strand
TTTGGCGAATCGTCTTATGTCCCTTTGTTTTCGCCGCCGATAGATATTTGCTGATGTTTATTTGATACTCGGATCGTACTTGAGCTACGTTTTGAGGGTTCGATAAATATTTAGAAACCTCTGACTTTGTCACTAAATTTCTAGCAATTTTGTCGGTATCGATTTTCACATAATTAAAATCGACCTTTGTATCCTGAACTTCATTCTGGAGGCGACCCACAAGCCCTGGCGACGACCATGACTTCATTAGCAAATTATTGAGCTGATCAACGGCAACGTCTTGACCGATTTGGCCCTCGAACTCACCAGCTGTCATCTGTTGGTTGTTGAGAAATTCCTGGTAATATTCACGATCAAACCTGCCGCCGCTCTGAAACGCCGGGATGCTAACGACGATGTCGCGAATGGCATCCACAGTCGGGAAGACTTCTGCTCGCTTGGCAGCTTGGTACAACAACTGAAAGTGAACAAGATTTCTAAGGACGTGAATCCGAAGCCGTTTATCAAGTTTTTGTTGCTCGGCATCAGACAATCCGTGCATGGGACCTTCTTCGTTTTCAAATTGTCTGAGACGGTTTTGAAATTCTCGCGCCGAAATTATTGCCCCGTTTACGGTTGCTGCTGTACCTGAACCGGAAATACCTGGACTGTTCGTCCAAACACCGATGAATACAAATATCAGACAGATAAAACCAAAAATTATGGTATAGACAATTTTTTTAATGTCATGGCCGCGAATGGGCTTGCGCATTTTATCTAACATGTCAGAATCCTCGCTTCTTTTCTAAAGTGTTGCAAGTGAAAATCTTGCTGATTGGCGCGAGAGCGAATAACCTAGGACATAGTGAACTTTTTAAGTCGAAAAACCCTTATTGTAGCGGCGCTCATCGCAATCCCCCTATTTTCTGTGAACATGCAATTGCGCTCTAAAAGTACGCCATGGGTGTTGATGCCGTTTTACTTTGCCAGTTCGGCAATTCAAAATGGTTATGCAAAGTTCAGTTTTGGGGTGCGCAGTACAACAGATCTATACTTGAATTTGATTAACGTAAAAAAAGAGAACCGTATTTTACGTCAAAAGCTTGCCGAGTATGAAGCCCAACAAGGTGCAAATACGGAGTTAAAGCTTGAAAACGAGCGGCTCAATAAGCTCCTCGATTTTCGCCGAAAAACGAATATGCACCTGTTGGCGGCGCACATTATCGGACGCGATATTTTCACCGATTACCACACGATTACTATTGATCGCGGCAGCTATGATGGAGTGAAGCGAGGCATGGGCGTCATCGCGATAAACGGCGTTGTCGGTTATGCCATCGAGATTGAACCGCATACCTCCAAAATTTTGTTAATAACGGACCGCAATGCCGTCGTCGACGCAATAGTTCAACGGTCGCGGGCTCACGGAATTCTGCAAGGGCTTAATAGAGATACCTGCGAGATCACATTCATTAAACGATCTGATGACGTCAAAGTAGGCGATACTATTATTACCAGCGGGCTCGACAATTATTTCCCGAAAGGTTTTCCGATCGGTACGGTGACAAGCGTCAGCCGCGATCAATATGGTCTTGGGCAAAACGTATTGGTGCGTCCAGTCGTCGACGCCGCCGATCTTGAAGAGGTCTTCGTGATTCTCAATGCGAACTACCAAAATTTAGAAAATCTGACTGCTGAAGGTAACTGATGCGCGAGGTTAGCTACCGAGTTTTAAATTACTTATTCTTTGTGCTACTTGCCGAGCTACTGGCGGGTTTTCAAGCGTCGCTTTGGTTGCACGTTTTCGGCTATTTCCCGAGCCCTTATGCGTGGGTAGCGGTGCTCATTTATTGGGCGCTTTATCGGTCGATCTATGAAGCCATAATCATGAGTTATTTGGTCTCATTTACAGTAGCGACAATGACCGGGGCTCCACTAATATCTGTCGTCGGTGTCAATCTAACTGTATTGGGAATAATTTTATTGTTGCGAAATCGCATTCTCTGGTCTGGGCCAAACTCTTTTATGCTGGCTGCCGGGATATCGGCCCTCGTCATACCAATTGTTAGCTTTGCCCTATCGTATTTTGTCGACCGTCGACCGGCCGATGAGTTTTATTATTACGATTGGATTTTGCGCGGCCTTTTGACTTCCGCGTTTTCGTTACCGTTGTATTATCTATTCGGATTTGTAGATCGCATGACTCAGCGAGAACCCCCGAAAGACACCGAATCGGAGGTCGTGTGAGCGAATTTGGAACCGAAGAAGAAGATGTTCGCGATCTTGTCCCACGCTTTCGCTATGTTTACATCCTTCTTGGCTTCGTGTTCGTCGTGATATTTTGCCGCCTTTGGTACTTGCAAATTATTGAAGGTCACGAGTTTCAAGAATATTCAGAAAAAAATCTTCTCAAAGAACGTCGAATTTTAGCGCCGCGCGGGCTTATACTCGACACGCAGGGGCGCATACTTGTCGATAATATTATCGGATTTAAGGCGACCATCACCCCCCAATACGCATCGCATTTAACAGAAACAGCACAAGTTGTTGGGAATATTCTTCATATCCCGCCCGAAAAAATCATTGCGGAGGTTCATTCGAGTCGCTGGAAGAACGGACCCTCTACGCCGGTTTTGATTAAATCTAATTTGACTCATAACGAAGTTTTTCGACTGAAGCGAATACGTATTTTTCAGCCCGGACTTAACGTTAATGAAACCATCATGCGGTATTACCCCCTTGGCCCCGATGGCGCGCAATTGTTTGGCTATGTCGGTTTAGCTTCGCAGCGAGAAATGGCCGATTATGATCGTAAATACAAAACGAACATCGCCATTCAGCAAGGCGATTGGGTCGGCCAAAGCGGGCTTGAAGAATCGTGGGATCCAATATTACGCGGGCGCGATGGCATGAAATATATCGAGGTCGACGCTCACGGACGCGAGTCGCCCATAAACAAATCGTTGTTAGATTTGAAACCTCGCCCGCCAGTTCCTGGTCACAATCTTGTACTGACTATAGACCGCGATCTGCAAAAGGACGCCATGTATGAGATGTTACACCAACATGACCGAATCGGTCCACGTATTGGCGCGCTCGTGGCGATTAATACAAAAGGCGAAGTTTTAGCTTGGGTAAGTTTACCTTCGTATGACCCCAATGAATTCGCCCAGGGCACAATTTCGGACGATACGTGGGAGGCGCTCGAAAAAGATCCCTATAAACCTTTTATGGATAAAGTTATTCAAGCGCAATTTGCGCCGGGTTCGACAATTAAACCTGTCGACTCAATGGCCGCGCTACAAGAAGGCGTCGTAACCCCCACCACTCTCATCAGTGCGCCTGGCAAAATGTGGTTCGGTGGTCGCTGGTACCACGATGCAGACCCCGCCGGCCATGGCAATGTTAATATTGAGCAAGCCATTGAAGTTTCGAGCAACGTATTTTTTTATAAAATGGGTATTGCGCTCGGTATAGACAATATTGCGAAGTACGCAAGAGCAGTCGGTCTCGGCCAACTTACGGGAATCAAATTGCCCGGCGAAGTGCCAGGTTTGTATCCGACAAAAGCTTGGAAGATGAAAACCTTCGACGAGCCTTGGCTGCCTGGAGAAAACTTATCCAACGCTATTGGTCAGGGATACGTCCTCACCACTCTTCTACAAATGGCCCTCGTTTACAATGTCGTGGCGACAGGCGGAAAGCTTTATAAACCTTTATTGGTTAAGGCCATCGAAGGCGACCACGGCAATATAATCAAAACATTTAAACCTCAGATCGTACGCAACATCACCAAACCCAACGACTCAAATGTCATAGTCAGCAAAGCTAATCTCGACGTCATAAAACAAGGCATGAGTCTCGTGTGTAACGGGAACCGGGGCACCGCCCATTGGTGGAAAATCCCCGGTATTTTAATGGCGGGCAAGACCGGCACAAGCCAATTCGTTTCGTTTTCCGCGTCACAAATCCACAAGAACTGTTTTGATCGCCCCTTTTGGCTTCGCGACGACGGCATCTATCTCGCGTTTGCGCCAGTTAAGCACCCGCAAATCGTAGTTGGCGTGTTGGCCCAACATTCGTGTTGGGGCAATTTGGGTGGAACGCCGATCGTTCGCGACGTGATCCGCGATTATTTCGAAAAATATCATCCCAACTGGCTTAAAAAAGGCACTGCCATCCCGATTGCTTCATTGAAAAAGATTGAGAATAACGAATGAAATTAAATTATCACGAGGTTGTGGTATACGATCCGTCCGGGGCTGCCAATGGCAACTGATTTACAAGTTGAAGAGCGTACGTTTTTTCGCAGACTCGACTGGAATTTATTGGCCGTTATTTTTTGTATAAATGTAATCGGTTTAATTACCCTTTACAGCGCCACTCACGGAGCATCGGCGGCATTTTCGCAAACGCGCCTTTTTTGGCTTCAAACGGTCTATCTTGTGATGGGTTGGATCGTTCTTTTCGGCGTCACTTTAGTCGATTATCAATTCTTTAACCGCGCCGCTTACATTCTGTACGCCATTAACTTAATCGCTTTAGCTTTGGTTTTAGTAATCGGACGCAGCGAGCTCGGCGCGCGCCGCTGGCTGGAGCTTGGTCTATTTCGGTATCAGCCCTCCGAGACTATGAAACTGGTTTTGGTTTTTATTCTCGCTAAAATTTTGAGCAAACAAAATAAGCCCGAGGGAATGGGATTTTTAGACCTGATCATACCAACACTGATCACCATTGTGCCTACCGCTCTAACCGTTAAACAACCCGATCTCGGCACCGGTCTGATGCTGTTTGCGGTATTTGTATCTATGGTCCTTTTTGTCCGGGTAAGGACTTCGGTTTTAATTTCGGTCCTAATCGTAGGGATGGTGACCGTCCCGCTCGTTTGGACATTTGGCCTTAAACCCTATCAAAAGGCCCGCATCGCAACGTTTATATCGCCGGACAAGCACCCGCATGGTGCAGGGTACAACAGTCTGCAATCGCTCATCGCCGTTGGCAGTGGCGAAATTATTGGCAAAGGGTTTCGTAAGGGTACGCAATCCCAACTTGATTTTTTACCTGAGCGCCACACGGATTTTATATTTTCAGTATTGAGCGAAGAACACGGATTTATCGGCGGCATGACGACGGTTGGACTGTTCATCTTTCTTTTATTCATGTGCGCTAAAATTGCAGCTCAAGCTCATGATCGATTTGGCGTTTTGGTGGGGGTTGGCGCGGTTTCAATTTTATTTTGGCACGTCATCGTTAATATCTGCATGGTAATAGGTCTTTTACCGGTGGTCGGAGTGCCTTTGCCGCTTATCTCATATGGCGGGTCTATGATGATCACCGCCATGGCCAGTCTTGGAATTATCTCTTCACTCGCCTATCGTAAATTTTTGTTTTAGCCCGACGGCTAAATGTGCCGCCGGATCATTTCAACAATATGCTCCTTCGGCATATTGCCCATGAGTTGATCAACGGGTTTGCCGCCTTTGAACAATATCATAGTCGGAATACTGCGTATCCCAAACTTAGTCGGCGTAGTGGGGTTTTCATCGATATTGAGTTTTAAGATTCGCAGTTTCTCGCCTAATTCTTGCCCGATTTCTTCAAGTTTTGGACCTAGTGCGCGGCACGGACCGCACCACTCTGCCCAAAAGTCCAGCAAAACAGGCGTGGATGATTTCAAGACGTCGGTTTCAAAACTTTGATCGGTAACAGCTTGAGACATTTTAGCTCCTTTCAATTACAGTAGCGTTTGAATTTTAGCACAAAAAACCGATAAGTCAGGAGTGAAAAAGTCTGATATTCGGATCTTGATTGTAGAGGATGATGAGTCACTGGGACGAGCGCTTGAACAGGGCCTGCGTCGATCCGGATTTAATCCAAAGCTCGTGGCCTCTCCAGCCGCCGCGCAGCGTGCACTTGCAATTGAGGAGATCCACGGAATGCTCGTCGATTGCATGCTTCCGCGCCAAAGCGGTGTCGAATTTGCAGGTGAAATTCGCAAAACAAATGAAAAAATGGAAATTATTTTAACTAGCGGCATTTACCGAGATAAGGCGTTCTCCCATGACGCCATGATAAAAACCAAGGCTCGCGCTTTTTTCAATAAACCCTTTAATCTCGAAGAAGTTGTTCAAACCTTTGATGACGCCTTTCGTTCGCTCATCGAAGTCGAACAACAGCCGCTTTTTGAACTATTGTCTCTCGACCAATATTCGCTGAGCGATAAGCTTCAGGCATTAGCAAAAACCCAGTCTGTACACGGTTTCGATTTGCCGTGGATCTACTGTTTACTTATGGATAAAAACATATCGGGAGGTCTTCAAATCACCTATTCGGATGGTAGAACAGCTACAGTCCAGTTCAACAAGGGCCGAATTGTGGACGTTCTCTACGCCGATTCTGAATCTTATTTTGGTACTTTGCTTGTAGAAAAAGGATTTGCGACGTCCGAGCAAGTGCAGAGAATGCTCGACGAGCAAAAAACTAAAAAAATCGGCGAACGGCTTGTGGATGAATCCCTCGTATCGCCACACGCGATTGATGTTGTCCGTTATGAGCAAATGGTCATCCGGATTTCAAAAACAATCCAAGATTTAGACGTTGAGATTAGATTTGAATCAAGCCCCGTGAACGAACCGATTGTTTACATAGACGGCTTTAAATTTACTCAACTGTTGAGCGATTGGATTTGTTCAAAAATGAACGCGCCATGGCTGAAAACTTTCTATCGACCTTGGCTCAATCACCCGCTTGTACCGAGCGCGAACCAGAATCAAATGAACATTGTTCAACATTTGCCGGCCGGCCGCGTGATTTCAGACCTCGGTTTAACCTTCGACTGGCCGCGAACGATTGACGAAATCACAATCGACCACCCGCAGCGCTCGAGCGACATTTATCGCGCCGTTCATTTCCTATTGTTGCAACGAATTCTTCGATTTGGCTCAAAAACGGTAGACGCCGAAACAACCGAGAACAAAAGAATTCGCCTCAACCGGATCTGGCACGACATGCAAAAACAAAATCTATTTGAAATACTCGGGGTAACACGGTTGGCTAAATATTCAGATATAAACCGCAACTACCGGGAACTCGCAAAGGTTCTTCACCCCGATCGCATCCCAGAGAGCGCGCCTGACGATTTAAGAGAACTCAATAAAAAGGTTTTTGAAAAAATCACGGCAGCCCATGAAACACTCAGCGATGAGACTCGCCGACAAATTTATTTGAAAACTCTCGAACATGGTCTGGCCGATGAAATTTTGCAGGCTGAAAGCATGTTTGAACAGGCAACTCACCTTTTAAAAGCACAACACTTTCGCGAAGCGCGAAAGATTTACGAAAAAGTTCTAAAAATGACCGGTAAGCGATCAGACACAGTCGTGTATTATTTGTGGGCTCTAATAAAAGAAAAACGTCATCGCTCGAACCGTGAAGATTTGATTTCGCGCGTGCAAGATCTTTTGCAAACGATCGCACACGAAGACCGCCATAGCCCGCAATATTTTTTCGTCAAAGGTATGAGCTACGAGCTTACCGGGCAAATCCAGCATGCATATCAAACGTTTAAGCGCGTTTTAAGTATGGATCCTGAATTTTTCGACGCGAAAAAAGAACTCAGCTATATCAAACAACAATATGCACAAAAAAAGACATCGTTTACCGACGAGCTTTCTGTCGTCGTGACTAAAATTCTTGGCCGCAAAACAGGTTAGAGCCTTAGCCGTTCTTCTTCGGTCGAAACAACGCTTTCACGAAAGTTTTGCGTTCGTCTTCTATTTCTTCAAAATCTTCTACGGGATTATCCGCTCGAATCTTCTTATTGAAATCGAGAACTCGATCGCGAACAAAGTGCTTTGGCGGCAGTGGCCCTAATTTTGCCGCCCATTTTTCATACTTTTCTTCACGTTCGGTCTTTTCTGGAGCTGGCTTCGTTTGATTTGGTGCAACGGTCGTTTCCGAACTTTGCTGTAACGGAAACTGTGGTTGCATTCCGGCCGCTTCTGCCTGCTCAAAAATTTTCGACGTTTCTCGAAACGGATCATCGTTCTTATCGAGCGAAAAAACCGGGTCATCTTTCGCCATTGTTTCAATGTTCTGACGAACTTTTTCTAGAGTTTCTACAGGCTGACCATTTTCGTCG
>JAJYHS010000130.1 GCA_021784635.1 bacterium | reverse complement strand
GGTCGCGGCCTGAAAATGAGCGAAGAAGCGATGAAAATCATGATGAAATATGATTGGCCGGGCAATATTCGAGAGTTGCAAAATACTTGCGAACGATTGCAGATTTTGTCAGAGGGCCACACGGTGATGCCCAATGACCTCCCCGAGCATATTCGAAATCCCGAGTATAAAGCTGTTATCGACGATTACGATCCCACTCTGACTGTTCATGAACTTGAGAGACGCTATATCTTGAAGGCGCTCAATTATTTTGACGGCAACAAAACGCAAGCTGCAAACGCCCTCGGGATTACGATCAAAACACTCTACAACAAGTTGCACGAATACGGTGAGTTTGAAAAATTCGCCGTTCACACAAAAATAAAAGAATCCTAAAACGCGAGCTCTTGCGCAAACGCCATTTCAAATTTGGCGTTTGCGCGATCGAATGAATATTAGCGGCCGATATATAAACTTATTTTATAGATCTTTTAAATAAATGCTCACGCGTTTATTCGCTGGCAACGTATCTCCGGCTGGCGGCACGGTCATCGACACAACACCATTGCCGTGAATTTGTATATGAATCGGCATACCCCGTATTTCGTTGAGAACTTCACGCAACGTTAGACCTGTGAAATTTGGGGTTTGATTTTTTTCTTCGGCGGCAAGCACCTGCGCCATTCGGCGTATTCTTGCGATGGATTGAGCTTGTGTAGCTGCGTCTCTAGCGATGGCCGAATTATTCAAAATGCTCTTTCGAGTTAACAATACCGGCGGCAAAGCGGCGCGCTGAACCGCAAAGCTAGCTATTTCTGAAAAAACGGGGGCTGCCACTTCGGCGCCGTAGTAACCGTCACGCGGATGATTGACGACAATGTAAATTACAAATCGCGGATCATTCGCAGGTAGAAAGCCGACAAAGCTCGCAATATAGTCGCCACTTACATAACCCTTACCGGGAACCGCAACTTGGGCTGTCCCCGTTTTACCGGCAACCGGATATCCAGACACGCGCGCATTATACCCGGTACCTTCACTCGTGGTCACCATGCTGAGCATGAGGCGCATAGTTGACGCCACTTCTGGAGATATCACTCGGCGAATAATATGCGACTTGATTTTTATATGTTTGCCCGTTTGTTCATTCACAAGTTCACTCACGATTCGCGGCGTTCGCAAAATTCCGCCGTTAGCGATTGCCGCGTATGCGTCCGCAATTTGAAGTGCCGTTGCCTCAACGCCTTGACCAAAAGCAATATTGGCAAGACGAATTTTTCGCCATGGTAAGGGCTTCACAAATCCGCCAGACTCGCCAGGTAAACTAACCCCAAGAGGTTTGCCAAATCCAAAATCTTTGAGCGCTTCGCGAACGCGGGCGGCGCCCATAGCAAACGCCACTTTTGCCGCGCCTATATTTGATGATTTCATCAAAATTTGCGTCGTAGTGAGCCAACCGAACGGAGTATCCGCTTCATGAATTATATGCCCGTCGATTAACATATGACCGTTGTCGCAAAAGGTTCGCGTGTTCGGTTTAATAATTCCTTCTTCGATTGCTTTCGAAAAAATAAGCGGCTTTACAACACTGCCCGGTTCAAATGCGTCCGTTACGACACGATCGCGCCAAAGAGACGGTTTCGCATCCCACGCTCGGTTGGGATTAAATGTCGGCACAGTCGCAATAGCTAAAATGTTGGAGTTTTGGGCGTCAAGCACGACGCCGGTGGCGCTGTCAGCCTCATGGATGCGAACGGTCTTCTCTAATTCTTGCTCCAGTTTAAACTGCAGCTCGGCATCGACCGTCAGGTGAAGGTCGTAACCGGCCGGGGTGTCCGTAAAAATTTTGCCATTTACAAGTAGCGGACGGCCGCGCGCATCTCGCTCAAGTACAACCGTACGGCCCTTGCCTTTTAACAAATGATCGTATTGTAATTCAAGACCAGACAATCCCCTGCCGTCTTCGCCAACAAATCCCAAGACTTGCGAGAGTAAATTGCCGTTTGGATAGACGCGGTCTGGCTCCTGAATTGCTGCAAGCCCCTTTAAATGCAGGCGCATCAATGAAGCAACGAATTGTTTTTTGAGATGACGATCGATCCACACGAATTGTTTGCTTCGATCGCGGATCTTTTGATAAATAAAATTCGGCGAGTAACCGAGTCGCCGAGCCAAAATATGATCAAAGGTCCATTGATTGCGAATTTCTTTCGGATCGGCATATAGCGAGTAACTCGGCACCGTAACTGCAAGCTCTTTGCCGTTCCTGTCAAAAATCACCCCGCGCCGCGCGGGCAGATCAATTCGCGTTCTATACTGGCTCCGCTCGAGTTCCGCAAGCCGCTTGTTTGGCAAAATTTGGAGTTGAGTCGCGCGCGCGATGATCACGCACCACCCAACTATTAGTCCAAAAAATAAAACGAAAAACCGCGACTTTACCATTTCCGCTTATTGCCGAAGCGCAATGTTTGAACCCGACATGTGAATCACTTGCCCCGGAAGAGGCTCGTCCATCGTCAATTGATTGATCGCGACAGATTGAAGATGTTCCGGCCGCAGTATTCGCGTTAAGCGCAACGATTGAAGTTGATAGTGATCCTCTAAACTTTTGTATTTTATTGCTTGCTTTAGTACGACATAGCCCATCCGCCGAACTTCAAGCTGAAAGAATACCATCGTAAAAAGTGCGACGATAATAATCAATACGCTCGCAAGAGGTTTAAATTGACTCATTTTTGACTCCTTTCAAAAATTCTGAGCTTTGCGCTACGCGCGCGAGGGTTTGATTTTTTCTCATCCCAACTCGCTTGAATGACTTTCTTATTGATTAAAAATCCTTTGTTGCCGG
The DNA here is from genome assembly GCA_021784635.1 of bacterium. Taxonomy (GTDB): domain Bacteria; phylum Bdellovibrionota; class Bdellovibrionia; order Bdellovibrionales; family UBA1609; genus RBG-16-40-8. The sequence goes on along the minus strand of JAJYHS010000130.1, from coordinate 5,295 downwards.
CGACAAATTGACGAAACGCATTTTTCACAATTCTATCTTCAAGAGAATGAAATGTAATCACGAAAACTCGCCCGCCCGGCGATAACTGTTCAACAATTTTTGGCAACGCCTGACTTAGCCGCTCGAGCTCATGGTTGACCTGAATACGTATAGCCATGAAGAAATTCGTTGCGGGATGATGACCCTTTTTGTGCCAACCCGAAGCTTCGGCAATGAGATCCGCAAGTTCGCGAGTCGTTGAAAAGCGCTTCTCACGGCGACGCTCCACTATTTTTCGGCTCACGCGAAAGGGGCTGCGCACCTCTCCCAAATGATGAAACAAATCGTTCAAATCCTTTTCCGGCCACGTGTTCACAATGTCCGCGGCGGTCACCGTATCGCGTGCGTTCATGCGCATATCGAGCGGACCTTCATGATAAAAGCTAAAACCGCGCCGACCTTCGTCGAGTTGCGGAGAACTCACTCCTAAATCGAGGAGCATCCCAATTACATGCGCAGTTTTATTATTTGTATCGGCCTGCAGGGCTTTGATCCAGGTATCGACATCCGAAAATTCAGCGTGCAAAACTTTAAGGCGCCCGCTCATTATATCATTTTGAAATTCGCGTTGAGCAAACTCAATCGCATCAAGGTCACAATCCAGCGCCAGAACCCGCCAATCTTTTTTCGCCGATAAAATGGCGCGCGTGTGGCCGCCGCGCCCAAACGTCCCATCGACAAACCATCCCTCATCGGGCATTTCAGAAAGGTGATCTAAAATCGCATTTAACAGGACGGGTGTATGAGTGAATTTCGTCGCTGCGTTTGGTGTCATTCTTCAACCCCTGAACGACGGCGATTTTTTTTCGCACGATGATTTTCGGTTAAATCGGCTATTGAGCTCACAACCTCGTCAAATCGACTTTCAAGATCGGTGAGAAGCTTGTTCCAGTTGTTGTTGCTCCAAATTTCAAGTTTTGTTCCTGCGCCAATAATGACAATATCATCGCTGAGTTCCGCAAACTGCCGAAAATGATTTGGAATCAAAAATCGACCTTGACCGTCTAGATCTACAGTTTCACCGCTTGAAATGTAGTACCGTTGAAAAGACTGAACCTCAGAGCGCAGCGATGGCAGACTCGCGATTTGGTCAATAAGTTTTTGCCATCCGGCTATCGAATGAATATCCAAATATCTTTTTTGCGCATGGATCGAATTCGTAATGACCAGCTGATTCTCGTTGCGCAATCCGGTTCGAAATCGCGTCGGCAAATGCACACGACCTTTCGGATCTAATTTGACATGGGCACGGCCTTGTAGTGTCCGCTTCATCGGTCATCCTAACCAAGTGATAGTGAAGCCCATCCGTGGGCCTCAAATTCAGCGTACACTTTTTGCTTGATTTCCACAAATTTCCACTATTTTCCACTTTACGATTTAACCTATATGCGTCAACATTGGGGCATGATGCAAACTTGCCCAAAATGTGGATTTGTCCAGCCCGAGGACAAATACTGTGCCAATTGTGGCCTCGACATTGAAAGCTTCAAACCTGCACCCACACCGTTTTTCAAGAGAATATTCGGCAATACGGCCGTACAGATCGGGATCGTAGTCTTGATCGTTATTGCTGTCACAATTGCCATTTTGCTATCCCAAAAAAGTCAGGTTGAAAGGCGACTGCACTCTAATTTTTCGCAGGTGCCCATTGTCGTCAAAAGTCCAGGCGATGAAACGAATAAAGCGACACGGTTGAATCGTGAGTCGCAAAACTCGAGATTCGGCGTACGCGCGCCGTCGCCGACCACAAAGCCGTCGCAGTACGAAAAATTGAAGATGAATCGTACAAGGCACCGCAAAATCGGAGATATCGCTCCCGAAAAAATGCTGATCGGATTTTATGAAATGTCCCGCGCGTCGATTATGGAAATGGCCACCGAGGGTCAAGTCTTGAGCGCGACGCCGCAATCACGGTCAATGACGTTGCCATTGAGCCACCCGTTTTTAGACTGGCGCGAAAAACATCCGAACTCGCGGCCACTGGGTTCTGTAATTAACGAAAGCTTGCACCAAGGCCGGCCCATTAACCTCGATTTTACAAGGCCGCTGCCTCCGAATTCAGGAACAAACGAAATCGGCGCGACTTTCAGTTTAAATCCGATAAAAGTGAACGCACAAGAAATTGAACTCGGCCTAGAACTAGCGTTCAACATGCGAAATCATAGCGGCAATTCACTCATCACAAACGAAGTCAATTCGACATTTACGTTCTCGCCAAAATCGACGCTCGTGCTCTCCGGTTATTTTCCGCATGAGCGAGTTTTTCGCCAAGATTTGATGTCGTTTAGCGGCACCCCGCTTGCGATTTTGGCCTCTCCTGATTTTATAAATTCCGTTACCGATCTCGTGATTGTTATAAAAACCAAATAAAATTCTTGCGTGTGTCGTCCGATTCGCGCACTTTTAGTGAACTATGGCATGGTTAAACAATGGCATCCTTCGCAACGGACAAATCGAAGTGATTTGCGGTTGCATGTTCAGCGGTAAAACAGAAGCTCTCATTACGCAAATTCGGCGCGCGCAAATCGCTCGCCTTCGTTTTCAAGTTTTTAAGCCCGTGGTTGATACGCGCTATGCTCTCGATGCAGTAGCGTCGCATGATCGAACTGAGTTCCCGGCGACGAATGTAAAAACGGCGCAGGAGATTTTGCATTTAGTTGAACCGTTCACGGAAGTCATCGGCATCGATGAATGCCAATTTTTTACGAATGATATCGCCGATGTTGCGACCGCACTAGCGACCAGCGGCCGTCGTGTGATCTTGGCTGGCCTTGACACTGACTGGCAGGGGCAACCGTTTGGCCCAATGCCGCAGCTTTTGGCACTGGCGGATGTGATCCACAAACAATATGCGATTTGCGTGGTCTGCGGAGCCCCGGCAACCCGCACCCAACGAATCGTGGGAGCAAACGGACAATTTCTGTTGGGTTCGACGGAATCATATGAGGCACGATGCCGAAAACATTTTGACCCCACTTTTTCAGAGCGCTTAAAGCACTCGGCTTCACGATTAGCCGCTTCGAACGAGGCGATGGCGCAAGACAACTCGCTTGCGACTGATGCCTTTGGGCGTCCAATCGGTGAATTTTCTTGATTTTTTGCAAATTTTCCGTGAAATCTGTTGTGCAATGAATCGGCCGCATCATAGCGCGCGGCAACTCATCTCGACAGTATACACGAGGGGATATTGAATTGGGCCCTAATCTGAGCACGGTCATCTCTGAAAAAGACCTGCAAAAGCGCATCAAAGAGATGGGCGAAACCCTTACTGATAAATTCAAAAATACTTCTGTACTTGCGGTTTGTGTGCTGAAGGGCTCCTTTATCTTTTTTGCCGATCTCATCCGCCAAATCGAATGCGACATGAATTGCGAGTTTTTGTGCATGTCGAGTTACGGCTCACTTGCCCATTCAAGTGGTGAAGTGAAACTCATAATGGATCTCAATTCATCCGTACAAGGGCGCCACGTTCTACTTGTCGAGGACATCATCGATACCGGCTTGACGATGAATTACCTTCAGAAGGTGCTCGAAATTCGAAAACCCAAGAGTGTGACGACGGTGACGCTTTTGCATAAACCGGATGCCAAAAAAGTCGATTGTAAAATAGATTTAGTTGGATTCAAAATTCCAAACGATTTTGTTGTCGGCTATGGCCTTGATTATCAAAATCAGTACCGGCACCTGCCTTATATTGCCCGACTTGAAAATTTAAACTAGCCGTCTAGAAAAAAACTCATCGGCGCAGTGACTATTACTCATCGCTTGAGACGGGTATACGCAGTTTTTGTCCCGGACGAAGCAATCGCGGATTGGCAATGTTGTTGAGCTCCTCAAGAAGGCTAACGCGAACACCTAGCTCAGAGGCAATTCCGCTCAGGGTTTCACCACTTTGAATAACGTAAGTTGCAATACGTTTGCTCCATTTGCGCGACACGTGGAGCGGCAGTGTTTTTAAATCTTGCAGCGCAAGTTGGTATTGAGAAGTCGGAACACGCACAAAATCGTACCGACCTATTTCGCCATACCCAAGCCAAAACGGACGCCGAAGCTGCGGGTTATATTTCTCGGCTCGTGCCAAATTACCGCCGAACCAGTGCAATAGCCAGTTTCGGTCAATCACTCGGGTCAGTTCAATTCTTTTAGCGTTTAACGGGGTCTCCCAATAAACTGGGCCAAAATATTTCGGAGCATTTTCTTCGACGTGAAGCGCGGCCAAAAAACATGCATAAAAATTAGCTGAGGCAAAACCAAATCGGCCATAACGTTCATCAACCAAATCTGAAATATCGCTCGTATGATACCGTTGAACAATTCGAAGCATGCCCGCCGGTCCGTGATTGTACCCGGTGATTGCGAGCGGCCAATTACCGAGCATTTCGTAATTGGCTCTCAACATTTTAGCCGCGGCCACGGTCGCGCTAATCGGGTCGTTTCGTTCGTCAGTTAAATATCGAATTCGCAAGTAACGCCGGCCGGTTGAACGCATAAATTGCCAAATGCCGCTTGCGCCAAGTCGCGAACGCGCTTTGATGTTAAAAGAACTTTCAACAAACGGCAAACGGGTCAGTTCAATCGGGAGTCCGTACTTACGAAACACCTTCTGCATTTCGGGTAAATACCGGCCCGAATAATAAATTCCGAGAATAAATCGATTTCGTTGCCCGAGTTGAAAACGCAGTCGCCCGCGTTGCGCCGCTTGAAGAAATTTATTCGGCCCACTGATCGAAGTAAACATATTCCATATACGAAGTTCTTCGCCCTTAAGCTTCGGCATAACACCGGTTTTCAGATAAACCGAGTATAAGCGATTAAGCCGCATGAGCCGCTCTCGCACGATTCTTTTGTGTGCGCGTACAATGCGAATACGCTCCCAGCGCGTCGAATGCGGCGGAAAATTAATTTTGTCATAAACCACCGACAAGTGTTCGCTATCGTGCAAAATTCCTTGGTCAGTTGTGATTTGTGTATATACGTACTTCCAGAAATTTACGCGCGTTTTAAGTCCGGGCGGCACAGAGAAAACTGTGGGTGACCATCCGAGTGCCTGGATTTGATTGGAATAATTTGGCGCTTGCCAAGGGCGTGATTTGTCTATGTTAATGTGCGGAATTTCAGCAGCCGTGACCGCGTCATCATTATTGATCGCGCTTTCAGACGAAACGGCATCGTCTGTCGGTATCGTTGAGCCGTGCAAAATAGATTCAAAAATGTTCGAATCCGAAAAAATTTTGGGCTCATAATTACCTGTTGTCA
>JAJYHS010000120.1 GCA_021784635.1 bacterium | reverse complement strand
CCGCGAAGCGCGGTTGAAAAAAACAAAAATAGATAGTTTGAAATTTAGTATCACGCTGCGGAGCTGACGGGCTTTCCGTTGGCTTCCACAGCGCGATCAACAGCTAAATATTATTTAAATTATTTAGCCGCTTCTTTTTTTGCGGTTTTATGCCATTTTGCGCGCTTATGCCATTTATGGCGTTTTGCCACATATGCATGGTGGTGGACGTAGTTATGGCGCATTGCCATTTTATGGGCTGTGGCTTTGTGGACTGCAGGTGTTCCTTTAACTGGTGCCGCGTTTACAACAGCAGCAAACATCAAGGCTGCGAGTAAGCTCAAGACTTTCATTTGGGTTTCTCCTTTTTTGTTCAGCTAGGGACCACCCCTAGGCTTTCGTCGAAGCTATATGACGCAATTATCACTTATGATGCAACTGTTGGTTGTGCGCCGCACTAATAATGCTCAATTTTTAAGCAAAATGGCTCACGTTTTATGCGTTTTCCCGACAATCTAGCGCCGATCAGTCGAAACCGACCGTTTCGCATGCACATCATTACATTTAGCGAGATAGCGCGCCCGAAATTTCACGGCAAGGTCCGGATAGTCGGTAAAAAGACCGTCAATGCCTAAGGCAAAAAATCGATTATATTCATTGTCTTCATTACCGCCATAAAACTTGCGCACAAGGGCGTCATTGGCGCGAAAAGTCCACGGCATAACTTCAAGACCGGCTATATGCGCTTCGTATACAAAATTGGTCGCGGGCGGCATCGTCTTCGATTTCAATGTTAGAGGGATGATATAATTTTTCTCGGGCGCAACCCATGCGGCATACTGGGCAATGGATCGCAAACCTTTGGGAGTGGCCATTTCTCCGTACGTTAACGTACCGCCGCTTGCCACAACGTCAGCCGGACTCTCGTTCGGTGGCCCGAGTATTTGCATAAGTTGGTCTCGGACCATGTTATGTAGACGTTTTAAATCGCTCACTTCTGTCGACTGGATAATAACCGGCGCGAAGTAGTTATTATAATGATATTCATTTAACAAACGCACGAGCGCCATTTCGGGATCAAAACCCAATTTGTGAAAGTAAGTTGAATCTTTAATTTCAGGAATAAGCCCGACCGGCCGATGCAATTTCCGCGATTCTTCTCGCGCGAGCCTTAAATAATCCTCAAAAGTGAGAACGTGATACGGCCCCTTGTTGCACCGAAGTTTTTTAATCTGTGTAAGCGTTAAGTCTTCGCTGAAAACACCTGTTTCCGTTACTCCATCAATAATTTTTGTTTTTATCAAATTCGGGTAAACTTGACTGGCGTTTGTCGTTTCAGACAAATTATTTTCGTGACGTACGATCAGTACACCGTCTTTTGACATCACCAGATCAGGCTCGATGTAATCGGCGCCCATTTGAAGCGCTAACCGGTACGACTTGGCCGTTTCTTCGGGAGCATACCCCGGCGCACCTTGATGACCCACTATTAGCGGCCGATAAAATCGGCCGCGTAAGGGTTTTGGCGCAAGCAACGTATCCCCTTCTTGCGGGCAACGAATCTTCAGCGTACTCGACTTTTTGGCGGCTTGGGTTTGAATCTTCGTAACAGTCGGAACTGTCGCAACCGGTTGACTATTCTCTGGCCAATTCGACTCGGAAGTCACCGTTGCCGGCTTTTTCGCCGGCATCTGCGCGTTCGAGGGATGAATAAGCGCGGTTTGACAAGAAGTTAATGCCATTAGTGCGCAGCTCATCGTTACAATAAGGTATCTACTGTGAAATCGAGTTGCTAATTTTTTTATGATCATAGTTGATTTGATAAACTGATACGCTAAACTTCGCAATACATTATAGTTTAACCTTTTAACTTGAGCGTCAACATCGATGAAACGATTCTCGTCTGTTTTTATTAAGAACTCAATTTTTAGTGCCGTTCTGTTTTTTGCGCTGGTAGTGCCATTCGCGGCTCATGCGCAATCCGTGTTGACACTTAACAACGCTTTGACTATGGCACGATCCCACAATCCGGAACTCAAAAAACTGGATTTTCAGTCTGACGCCGCTCGCCTCGGCAAATGGGTCGCGATTTCGGGATATCTGCCCCACATCAGCGCGAGTGCCAGTAATTATTTTGATGCGGATTATGCAAAAGAAGGGGTTATTCTTGGCGGGTCGTCGATTTTTATGCCGATGGCCTTCCCGCAAGTTCAAATGGATATCAATGCTTCGCTAACCGTATTCGACGGCCTGGCGACGTACAATATGTATCGTGCCGCTTGCGACACCGCTGAAGCCGCTCATCTGCAATATCAACGGGCAAAGTTCAAGCTCGATGAGTCGGTACGCATGCAATTTTGGCGCGCGCTCGCCGCCGCCGATTTAGTTCGCGTGGCTAAAGAAAATATTAAAACCCTCCAAAATCATCTAAAATTAGTTAAAGCGCGGCGCTATGCGGGAGTGAGTACAAATTATGACGTTTTGCGAATTGAAGCGGAACTTGATGATGCCGACGCGGATTTGTTACTTGCGCAAAATAACGAGGCCGACAGCCGGCGACAGCTCCTCGATATATTAGGAGTTAGCCGCAATCGAGAGCGCCATCTCAAACTAAACGGAACACTGCCTATACCAACTGCCGAACGCGTGCCACCCGGACTGCAACTTAATCTATCGCAACGCCCTGATGTTGAAGCGCAAACGAAAATGGAAATGGCTGCTTCACGAAAAAACAAAGCCGCTCTGGGAGAGTGGTTCCCGCGAGTAAATTTATTTGCGACCGAGCAATTTTACCACTATGGCGCATTCAGCCCGCTGGTCGTCGATCAGCCCGGTTACCAAAACGCGTGGGCCTACGGCGTTCGGCTCACGTGGAACATATTTGACGGTGGTCGATCGATCGCTGATAAGAGTATTGAAAGCGACCTGTACAACGAAGAAAAACAAATCACGCGCCGGGTTTATTTAACTTCGGCCAGCGAATTCGCGCGTTTTAAGCGGAGTTATTCGTACAACTGCGCGCTCTACCAAGCTCGAATGCAAGCCGTTGAAAAATCCCAAGAAAGCGTGCGCCTTGCCGCGCTTGCTGTTCGCGCGGGCACCGGAACCGACACTGATGAACTTGATGCCGAACTTGAACTCTTTCGAGCACGCGCGGGCGTGGTTCAAGCGCAAGTTGGAGCCGCCGAAGCGCTCGCCAATCTTGAACTCGCCCTCGGCCATCGAATCTAATCCGCGTTTGCCATTCGAAAAGAAGCGGCCGACCACGCGGACGTATCGCGATTACGCAAGGCTCGAACCCGCCAAAAAACTTTTTTTAGCGGTTTACCGAGTTTGAGCACGTAGCCCGCATGGTGAACTTGGATCGTTTGCGCATCCTTGAATTCAGAATTATCCGCAACTTCGAGTTGGTACTGTTCAGCATTAACGTGATGCCATCGTAGCATGACAAAATCATTTTTATTATTTTGATCGGTAACGACAAGCGCGCCTTTAATGGGTGATTGCGCCGTTGGGATTTCAAGCGGCGTTCGCACGTCAATTCGCACCGGTCGCGAAACTTTCGTGACCGGTTTTTCAACGCTATCGAGCCCACGCATAACGTACTCATAGTGACCGGGGTTTTCGCCGTTGACAACAAGTTCGGGTTTAACTGTTTTTATTTGATTGATACTGCCCGTTGCGGTGTTTTTAGCTTCAATCAACCACGTGCTCACGCGCGGGAGCGGCTTCCACTTAATCAAAGCTTGCGGGTCTTCGCTGGGAGAATCGGTAAAATGAATGCTGTTGAACCGTTCAACTTGAACGGGGCTAAACGTAAGCAATTGGGGCGGTTTGAAAACTGGTTTCTCCTCCGCCTTTATCGCCTCTTCTAAAACCGACTCGGGCGGGGTCGGCGGGCCAACAAATAGATTTTGTTGAGGCGTGGATGCAGCGCTCACAACGTTGCCGTTCGGCGCCATTTTCAAATTAAAGTCGTTGAGTAAATCTTCATCTGATGACGGTGTCACCATGGCAATGGTCCGCTGCGGCTTATTAAACCCTTTGGTAACTGCAGTTGGTTCAACAATTTTCACCGTTTGTGCAACCGTTTTAGTAATCATCACATGTCGCAACTGCGCACCCGCCAGAACTTTTTCACCGTTGCCCGTGTTAAGTCGCAAACGGCTGCGTGTTGCCTCGGGGGCCTCGACATGCACGCTACCAGTTGAAAGATTGACGTTTACCGTATCGTGCACACCAAATGAAATTTGCGCCAGACTGTTGGCGCCGAGCTTCAATTTCATTCCATTTCGGAGCGTAACGGTCACGTCAGATCGGGGGCCGACAAAAACCGTGTCACCGGAATCAACCCCCAAATGACGATAAACATTGAGCCAGCTAAGTGTCGAGCGCGGACGCATTTCCACTTCATTTGTGTCGTTTGTAATGTATCCAATCGGCGTACCGCCCTGCCGAGTATACAACAGAGAGTCCATCCAGTGATCGGCGAGAAAAAAGCAAAGTACTCCACCGGCAAGCAAAAGCCAAAAAATGACCATTAGATTTTCAGTTTGGCGATCATCGCCCATCGCAAATTCGCTAGTCATCGCATTCTATTCGGAAGAAAACACTAAAGAAATTAGCTTTATGGCTGAACAAGCCTAAACTGAAGTCTTGAACCGTTTTTGCAAAATAACGGGATCGTAAATGATCCGATGCCGGCGCTAAGCTCAACCGGTCGCATTTCAGCACAATTGTTTGGTACAAGAAGCGTATATCGCACTGATCTTTGTAGTTGCCGCGTCTGGGGATTCCAAGTGGCAACAGTGAGATATCCCCGGTGGATGAGGCTAAGGTCCATATAAATTCCCGGTAGCGGATTCAACGAAGTACCTACTATAACGGGGGCAAATTGCGAAGCGAGAACCCCAGACGAAAAATTCGAATTGCGATCTATTGATATCGGCCGCGACATAAAAACGGAGGATGTCGACTGAGAAAACGCCATTAGATCGAATTGCGATTCAACAAACCACACACGCCCGGACGTCGGCAATTGAAATAGCCCTAATAGGCCCGGCTGAACAATGGGATTTTCAGGCGATTTAAATGCAAAATCGGTGCGACCTTGCGATTCACCTTTTGAGTTGACCCACGTCAAACTCCCGCGGGAGCTACCATCAAATTCGACAAGGGCCCGCTTATTGCCCGTATCACCCGGCGACAAAACGTAAAACCCTTGGCTTACCGCTGCCGGGCCATCCAAATTTGTTTGGGTCAGCGTTCGCGTCTGGGCGTCAAAAATATATGTCTTCGCGCCCCAACCCTGACCCACAATTGCCATCGCCCGCAAATCACCGGACGCAAGATCCCACGCGTTTGGCAAAAGCCAACCCGTCAGTGTGAATTCGCCCTGATAGGGGTCACGAAATTTGGCATTATCAAGCGCGCGAACAGTTAACGGCACAAATTGCGAACCGGCTGGCCCAGGTTGCAAATAGTAAATATGATTGGTTACCCTGCCAAATCGGATATCCAGCGTATCGAAATTATCCCCTGGCGGCAAAATCCCGCTTGCCATAAAACATGGCACCAATCGCCCGTCTCGAAATAACCAAGACGCCGGAGCTGCGAACGAGTGCTGTTCGATCAAAGTGCCGACCGGTCCAGCTATAGGGACCTGCCATGTTGATTTGGCGCGACTCCCCCACAATGGTTGAAATTTCGGATTGTAAAACCGAAACTGCAAATATTTTTGCGGGTAAATTTGGCCGCTTGGGTCTTTTGCAAGTCCCATGTAAGTACCCACAATGACCCAGTCGAGTTGGCCGTTACGATTCACATCGAGGCGAAAAACCTCTTTCACTTTTTGCAGACCGGGTAACTCAACTTTTGAAACCTCGTTCGGCAGAGTTAGAGGGTCGTAAATCGCGACAAATGGGGTCTTGGCCGACACGGAACTCGTCGCATAATACGCCGGCAGGCCACGATATAATCCGTAAGTCGGAGCTTCGGACATGGCCGACCTGAGCACATTGTTCAGCGGCGCAAGAAAAACCTGCGCCGAAACATTTTTAATGTCGAATATTCTTTGACTTTTTATTTGAGCTAAATTGCGTACAACTCGAACATCGTCAAAAAATGTTTTTGGGGCATGCTTAAGCCTTAGATCTCGCCGATCGGTGATTTCAAGTTCAAGATGCAAAACGTTCGAAACGCTAAGCGAGGGCAGCTGCGTGCTCCACGAAATAACAAACGAAGCGCCGGTGTTCAATGTAGCGATTGATTTTTCGCCGGCCAATTGACCATTTATTAAAATCCGCGCCGTCACGCCGTGAGCAGGCGCCCAAAGGTTGTCGACCGTGAGTTGGCTGCGCACGTATAAAGTGCTTTCATTTATTTTTATGAACGAATTCTTTTTAAACAGCGGATAAAAAACCGGCTTCGCTTTAACGTCGATGGCTTTTTTAATGTTGATAAGGCCATACAAAGATGCAGGTTCGTCGATCGTGTGCGAAGACTCGTTATTCGTAATAGAAGGCGGGGTGCCCGTCGATGCAAAAATCCGCGCACGCAATTCGTCCGGCGATATGTTGGGATATATGCTTTTTAGAATTGCCGCGAGCGCGGTCACCTCCGGTACGGCATAACTTGTCCCGCTCGCGAGCTCATACCCCTGAACGCGATATATAAGTGAAAACAAGCTAAGCGGAAAAGTCGTCAGTACATTTTGGCCGGGAGCCAGCACATCTACGTCACCGCCATAATTCGAAAAAAACGCCATCTTACCCGTATTGGTAATTGCGCCGACGCAAATCACACCCTCATAATCGCATGGCGAATTCACGGAATTACTTCGATCGTTGCCCGCGCCGGTCACAATTAAAACGCCCGCCTTGTTGGCATCGCGAAAAGCTTGCAGAACCGTTTTCGAATCGATGAAGTTTGGCCAATCTGTACTCAAATTAATAATACTGGCGCCATGTAAAACCGCGTACTGAATCGCCTTTGCTACATAGTGCGTGAGAAATTTGCCAACAACATCGAAACGGTTGGTCCCCCGTTTTTTATGCACGAATCGAAAATTAAAATAGCTATCCTGCCCGCGGTAAATTCGTAGCGGCAAAATTTTAACTGTGTCCGGCGCAATACCCGCGATGCCGATTCCGTTATCACTGTTGGCCGCAATCTCGCCGGCGATTTCAGTTCCGTGCCCAAACTCATCGTTCATGGCCGGCTTTTCAAGTTGCCCGTTATACCGTGGAACGGGCGGCAAAAAATCATACCCGTCTTTTAATATACGACCTTTTAAATCGGGATGAGAAAGATCTATCCCACTGTCGATCACAGCGACAATCACCGGGGCCTTCGCCCGTTTTTGGACTTCAGCGCGCGATCGCAAATAACCGATGTCTTCACCCGCGCGTCCTTTTTGTACTTCGGCGTGATAATTATCTTTGCGCAAAACCACAACTTGCGACCCGTCATTATGAAGCGCCCACTGATCGTTAAACATGGGATCATTCGGAGCGCGCATTCGCCGAACGGAGCCGGCAAGCGCTACTGATGAAATAAAAATGCTCGCAATAAACATTTTCATAGGAAGTTCCGCATCCACTGCATGTAGAGCTCCCCGTCGTTTATCCCCAAGCGCTGTTCGAGATACATCATGATCCCATCAGGGTAGAGTTCGTTGCTTGCGGTACCGAACGCTTGTGAGTAAATCGGCTTCGATTTTTTCTCGCTCGGCGTGCGAAAGCCGTTCAGTACGCCGTACACATAGACGTCGTTAGGGCCTCCCGCCACATTTATAAATTCATCAAACGGTAAAAATCGCTCGAGATTGTTTGCCATTTCCATCACACTGCGCGCGTACTCCTTAACGTCTTGAGGCGTCTGAGGATAAGCAATGTAACTGTCAAGATAGTGCGAGTACCAGGACTCAAAATTCCAAATCGCTTCACATTTGGCGACATTTTCTTGGGGAACAAGTTGGCCCGGCGGATTTGTGTTACAATTATAGTACCGCAAATAGCTTCTCACCATCGATGACTCAAATTTGTAGCTCATATGCGCAATGTGGTTGAGCGCGCTTTGGTAAAGATTGATGTTCACTAGAAGCTGGTAGAGTTGCACCTCGGTTGCAGTGCCTAAAAAATTATTGTGAAAATGGAATTCAGTTTTCGGGCCACTGTAGTTTGAAGCGTAATCATAGTGAAATTG
>JAJYHS010000260.1:5195-8268 GCA_021784635.1 bacterium | reverse complement strand
GCGAAGTGAAGGGGTTTAACCCCGATCCATTTATAAACAAAAAAGACCAAAAAAAAATGGATCGCTTCTTACATTTTTCTGCGGCGGCGGCCCAAATGGCGATTCAAGATTGCGGTCTAGAGTGGACCGACGAATTGCGCGAGCGTACGGGTACGTTTGTCGGTTGCGGAATTGGCGGGTTACCTGGAATCGAAGACACGCACACGGTTTTACTCAACCGCGGCCCAAGCCGCATCTCACCGTTTTTTATTCCGCAAGTCATTTCAAATTTGGCGGCCGGGCATATCAGCATACAGTACGGTTTTCGCGGCCCGAATTTTGCCATCGTCTCAGCGTGCGCGACAGGTTGCCACTCCATCGGCGAAGCGGTTCGATATATCCGCGACGGACTTTGTGACGTGATGATCGCCGGCGGTACTGAATCTGCTGTATGCCCGCTCGGGATTGGTGGATTTGCAGCCATGAAAGCGCTGTCAACTCGCAACGAGGCTCCTGAAGCCGCCAGCCGACCATGGGATAAAGACCGCGATGGTTTTGTGCTTAGCGAAGGGGCTGCGGTAATCATCCTCGAAGATTACGAATCGGCAAAAAAACGCGGAGCTCGAATTTATGCTGAAGTGAGTGGTTATGGCGTTTCTAGCGACGCCTATCACATGACCAACCCCGCTCCTGGCGGTGCGGGCGCAGCGCGCGCCATGATGCTTGCGATTGCCGATGCAGGTGTCAATCCAACTGATATTGGTTATATCAACGCACACGGAACAAGCACCCCGGCCGGAGATGTCGCCGAAAGTGATGCGATTAAATCGGCACTCGGCACTGACGCCGCTAAAAAATGTTGGGTTTCGAGCACAAAAAGCATGACCGGCCATACGCTTGGCGCGGCGGGAGCAATTGAAAGCGTTTTATCGATTTTAACTTTGCAAACCGGTTCTGTGCCGCCGACAATTAATCTTGATTCGCCCAGCCCGGATTGTGATCTCGATTATGTTCCTCACACGGCACGTGAACGAAAATTAAATCATGTTTTAAATAACAGTTTCGGATTTGGCGGAACAAACGCATGTCTTCTGTTTTCGCGAATATAATTTTTGTCGGCTCCGACCATGCTGGCTTCGCTCTCAAAAGCGACTTGATCAAACAATTTCCCGACCTGCCATGGCGTGATCTGGGGACCAATAGCGACGAGTCGGTTGATTACCCGGACTATGCCGATCGAGTTGTTAACGCAATGAAGGAGCACGGTATTGATACATCTGTTGGCGTTCTCCTTTGCGGTTCCGGTCAAGGAATGGCCATTCGTGCGAACAGGTATTCGTTTATACGGGCCGCTCTATGCTGGAACGAAGAAATCGCGCGCCTTTCGCGGGCCCACAATGACGCCAACGTTTTGTGTTTACCAAGCCGTTTTATTGAACCGTCCGCCGCGTGCGTGATTTTAGCAGAATTTCTCAACACTCCATTTGAAGGAGGAGGCCGACATGAACGACGTGTTAAAAAGCTCTGATCCTGAATTAGCCGCGGCAATGAATGCGGAACTTCAGCGTCAAGAGTTTGGCCTTGAAATGATTGCCTCTGAAAACTATGTCTCGCGCGCCGTGCTTGAAGCGCAAGGGTCCGTTCTTACAAATAAATATGCTGAAGGTTACCCGGGTAAACGGTACTACGGTGGTTGCCAGTTCATCGACCAAGTTGAGCAACTTGCAATCGACCGGGCAAAAAAGCTATTTGGCGCCGAGCACGCCAATGTTCAACCGCATTCCGGTTCGCAAGCCAATATGGCGGTTTATCTCGCGGCACTCAAGCCCGGCGATACAGTAATGGGTATGAGCCTTTCACACGGAGGCCACCTGACGCACGGTTCACCCGTAAATTTCAGCGGGTTATTGTTTCGTATTGTATCATACGGGCTCGACGCCAAAACTCACCTTATAAATTACGATGCCGTCGCTGATCTTGCAAAAAAAGAAAAGCCCAAAATGATCATCGCAGGCTACAGCGCTTATCCGCGTATCCTCGATTTTAAAATTTTTCGCGAAATCGCCGACAGCGTAGGAGCAATATTAATGACGGACATGGCGCATTTTGCGGGTCTTGTCGCCGCCGGAGTTCACCCCAGTCCCATTCCCTTCAGCGATTTTGTCACGACGACCACACATAAAACTTTACGCGGTCCACGCGGCGGCATGATTCTGACGTCGAGCGCACGGGCAAAAGAATTAAACTCCAAAATTTTTCCGGGTATTCAGGGCGGTCCGCTTGAACATGTCATTGCTGCAAAAGCCGTGGCATTCGGTGAAGCTCTGCAGCCCGCGTTTAAAGTCTACAGCGAACAAATTGTCAAAAACGCCAAAACACTCGCTGGCGTCATCATGAATCGCGGATTCGAACTTGTAACTGACGGTACTGATAATCATCTTATGCTAGTCGACTTGTCGTCGCGTGAACTAACCGGTAAAGATGCGGAGCACGCCCTCGATTTGGCCGGCATTACGGTAAATAAAAATACTGTCCCCAACGAAAAACGGTCGCCTTTTGTGACCTCAGGACTTCGTATTGGTACCCCTGCTTTAACAACGCGCCGTATGCGTGAATCCGAAATGAAGCTCATCGGGGGATGGATATGCGACGTTCTCGAAAATCCGAATGATGAAAAACTACTCGCGAACGTAAAGGCGCGCGTTCGTGAACTTTGTGAAAAATTCCCAATCTATCGTTCATGAATTCGCGGGCATCCCACATAAAGCAAATCACCGGCTTTCTTCTTTTAAGCTTGTTGATTTTAAACTTGTCGCTTTTTTGCGCAGGATGCGCCCATCAAAAAGTCGTTACGCCGGGCCTTGTGACGCCCTCGCTTGTAACACCGTCTCTTGCTACTCCCAAAATCGAAATGCCGGCATTTTCGTCGCAACCGATTCCAAACGAACCCATCACTCCTGCGGTCGCAAAGTCCGTGCAACCAGTAACCACACGGCGCAGATCAAAATCAAAATCGCACCACAAGCATTTTCGAATTTTATTGCCGATTAGAAGGCGCTTGATTATTACGCAATACTTTTACAATACCGGTTAT
>JAJYHS010000260.1:0-5185 GCA_021784635.1 bacterium | reverse complement strand
ACCCCGGGATTGATCTAGCCGGTTATTACGGTGAGCCCATTTACGCCGCCACCGCCGGAATCGTTGTTTATGCCGGGTCAATATTTCACGGTTATGGCAATATGGTGCTTCTTGAATTCAATAAAAAATGGTCAACACTTTACGCTCACATGAGTCGCATTCTTGTTCGAACAGGCTGGCGTGTTCGTGCTGGTGAGCAAATTGGCGATATGGGAGAAACCGGAAACGCGACCGGCGTTCATCTCCATTTTGAACTTCAACGTTACAAAATACCGATTAACCCGCTACCTTATTTACTGCGCGCAGAACGGGTTGCAGGTTTTTTACATTGATCTGAATGACGAGCGGCTGGCACGATTTCTGCTTGAATAGTTTATAAGCTATTAAAAGTGACAAAATTGGTCATCTGCTTGAATTTACTTTGAAATCTAAATATTACATGGTAATTTATGCAACGCATCATTATGACTGAAACGAAATATTTGTACAAAACCGGAGTGATCAAATGAATAGGATTGAAGAAGCAGCCGCAAATGTTCGCGTAAAAAATGTGATGATTTTTTTCGGAGCGGTCTTTCTCGCATGGGCCGTGTGTACCCGCGCGATCGCACAAACCGCGAATGCGACACCCTCATTGTACAACCAATTTGATCACAAAACCGTCGCGGCCAAGAAAACGAGCGAAATTACGCGCCAGCGCCTCATCGAAGCACGTCAGAGGTATGCCGCACATCTTCGTTATGAAGAGCACTTACGCGAAGCACATCTTCGATATGAAGAACACCTACGGTACGAAGCTCATCTTCGTTATTTGGCGCACATTCGCTATTTAGCGCATCTTCGTTATTTAGCGCATCTTCGTTATCTAGCACGTATTCGTCACGAACAACTTCTTCGCCAACAAGTGATGCAACGCCAACAAGCGCAACGTCGGCAATTGTTGCCAGGCGAACAATATCGTGTCGCCGACATCGGATCTGTCGGTAATCAGTCTGGCATCGACAATACTGTGGCCCCGTCAGCGACCCTTAATGAATTAACGGCCAATACAGAGACCGTCGAAAATACAAAACCAACCAAATACAAAGGCAAAGTCGATTTGCTTATTGGACATGACAACAACCTCGACCCCGCACAAACGGGCGTTAGCGATACATTTTTTAAAGTGGATCCGAAGTTGAGTTTTGATGGTCAGCATTGGAGCGGCTACGTCAAAGCCTCGCTTCTCGATTATGAAAATCAACAAATATCACAACAGAATCAGCAACAAGAGGCGAAAGCGTCTTTAAAGTACAAGCATGCCTTGACCGATTCGATCGAATCCAGCACCGACCTGCACGGAAAATACAGCAATGACGAATGGCCAAACTATATCGACGGGCCAAACGTTTTTGGCAACGACTATGGCTTTCCGCTCCGTTACACACGCGCAAAACTAACCGAAACGCTGCACTATAAATTAGGTAGCGGCTTCACCGCGAAGACCGGAGTCTATGCGGAACACGAAGAAGATTCGGAACAGTACACCGATTGGGCTCCGTCAGTATTGGGGCCGCAGCGATTTCGGCCGAGTTACAATCAATATTCGGGTTTTGGTAAGGTCGCGTATCAAGCGGCTCCGTGGGTACAATTGGCACTCGAACCATCGATATCCGATCAAAAATACATAGAGCAACCGGCGCCGCAAGCCGACGGTATGCCCGGCGGACAATTAATTCAAAATCCTCTGGCTCAATTTGTAACGTCTGAACTTGATTTCGACGTTCATTTTAAATTTAACGGCTCAACTCTGACGCCGTCACTTCAAGTTGGACAACAAAATGATGTCGTCAACGGCGGTGATACCAATAATTATTATGGCGCGGGATTAAAGGGCAAAATCATGATCGATCAAGACCTTGATTTGTACGTTAAACCCTCCGTTGTTTATACAGCAACGAATTATAGTAATTTTGGTTACGATCTTCCGGCTGGGAGTTTACGGTCAGACAGCGTCGTAACTTCGGAACTAGAGGCTCACGTTAATATCACAAACCATATCGGTTGGCTGGCGGACTACCAACACGTCAAGTATATTTCAAACGTGCCGTGGTCGTTTTTGAACTACAGCCAAGATGTCGTAGATACCGGCGTTGTACTTGATTTCTAATCACATTCGGTCGGCAACAGTCCGGCCGAATTCCGAGCACTTTACTTCGGTGGGCGTCAGACCTTCGCTTTTCATGAGTCGCGCAAAATCGTAGGTGACAGTACGCGATTCAATGGCGCTCAACATACCTTTGATAATGAGGTCGGCCGCTTCGTGCCAACCCAGATGCCGAAACATCATCTCACCTGATAAAATGACGGACCCGGGATTTACTTTGTCGAGGCCCGCATACTTCGGAGCTGTACCGTGAGTGGCTTCAAACACGGCATGTCCCGTTTTGTAATTGATGTTGCCTCCTGGAGCAATACCAATTCCACCGACCTGCGCCGCTAATGCATCTGACAAATAATCACCATTTAGATTGAGAGTGGCGATAACACTGAAGTCACGTGGTCGCGTTAAAACTTGTTGGAGCGCAATATCAGCAATGGCATCTTTAATTAAAATCTTGCCCGATTTTTGTGCCTGCTCGAGTTCTTTGTTTGCCGCCTCTTCACCCTTAGAAGCTTTGGTTTTCTCCCATGTTTGCCAAGTATATGTTTTTTGCCCGAACTCCTTCTCAGCAAGTTCATAGCCCCAATTGCGAAAACCGCCCTCGGTGAATTTCATGATATTGCCCTTATGAACCAACGTAACCGACGGCCTTTTATGAGCAATCGCATATTCGATCGCCGCGCGAACGAGCCGTTCACTGCCCTCTTTCGAAACCGGTTTAATACCGATGGCGGCTGTACCCGGAAAACGAATTTTTTCGTATGACTTTGGAAAGGTCATCTTCAAAAACTCGAGAACCTTTTTAACATCGTCGGTGTCTTTTTCAAATTCTATCCCCGCGTAGATGTCTTCGGTATTTTCGCGAAAGATCACCATATCCACATCTTGCGGATTTCGCACGGGCGACGGTACGCCTGAAAAATACTTAACGGGCCGCAGGCAAACGTAAAGATCAAGCATTTGCCGTATGGCCACGTTGAGTGAACGCATTCCTTTACCAATCGGCGTGGTCAGAGGACCCTTTATCGACACGAGATAGTGCCTGAATGCTGTGAGCGTATCTTCAGGCAACCAATCATTCCACGTTTTGAACGATTTTTCTCCGGCGAAAACTTCAAACCATTCAATTTGGCGATCACCTTTGTAAGCCTTCTTCACGGCGGTATCAAAAACATGTTGAGCCGCACGCCAAATATCCGGGCCCGTTCCATCTCCCTCAATGTAAGGAATTATAGGGCGATTTGGAACTTTGAGGCCGCTTGAACTCATAGTTATTGCTTCGCCATTTTTTGGTGGATTGAGTTTTTTGAATTGAGGCGCATTCATGGTGCTATCCTTTGTCTGTCTTTTAGATTAATCGGCTATTAAATTTTTTAGACTACCGTTTTTAGAAAATCACGAATTGGCGCGCAAGATCATGCCGTACTGCCTATTTAATTTACGCCTGTACAAACAGTAACCACAATATATGGTCGGTTGACAGTTTAGCCTCTCCCCGCGCGGCATAGAAATTGTATCAATCTAATGCATGGGGAGGGGTACCATGAAATTCAATAAACGCTCGAATTATGCTTTAACCTTGCTGGCAGCGGCTACTGTCTTTGCGTTTCAAAACTGTAGTGGCGTTAAATTTAGTACCCTAGCTCAGCGAGTGACAATTCCGGATTCAGGTAATGGCGGCCCTAATTCCAACATTGGAAACGGCTACGGCAATGGCTCCGGTAATCCTGGCACCGGTAACACTGGCACTAACAACGGGGGGTCAGGTAACCCAGGCTTTAACAACACTGGTGCTAATTCGAACGGCAACACCAATACGACCAGCATAACTCCGCCGCCTAGCGTGCCTCTTAGCCCGGCGCAACTGGCCGATCTCAGCATCTTAGTTTTGAACCCCGCATACTCTGGCGCCTTGAATCTTTCAGGTAACGCCAGCATAAAAGCTGCGGGTTCGGTAATTGTCAATTCGATGAGCAATTCGGCGGCCGTACTTTCAGGTTATGCCCTTGTGCAAGGGTCTCAAGTCAATGTCACAGGTAACATTGTAACCTCAGGAGGAGCATCTGTTTCTGGTCCGATTGCAACGGGTGTGAATCCAACTCTTGACCCGTTTGCCAATTTAGCGGCTCCATCATCTGCCAATTTAACGAGTTATTCAGACGGGCGCATTTCAGGTGATACAACCGTAACATTGCAACCTGGTGACTACACTTCAGGCATTAGTGTCAGCGGCAACTCAACTGTCACGTTGAGCTCTGGAACATATTTTATCGATAACGGCATTTCCGTATCAGGCGGATCGACGCTCGTAGGTAAAAACGTATTTCTGTACATCGATAGCGGTTCAATTAGTTTCAGCGGCGGTTCGAATGTCACGCTTTCGCCAGTATCGTGTGGCACAACGTCAACGGGAATCACTATCTTTCAATCGCGAACCAACGCCATGCCGGCAAGTTTAAGCGGCAATGCGAACGGAACGATTAGCGGGGTACTGTACTTTCCTGATGCCGACGTTAATCTTTCAGGTGGAGCAGGCGTTCCCCAACCGTTTACGTTAATCGCCAATACGCTGGGTTTATCTGGCGGGTCGTTCATTGTCGGTACAGCACTGAATTGTAGCGCCGGAACCGGCAAATAGCGGTCGGCGCAATGGTGCGGATACACCGACTCGAACGGTGGACCTCCACGATGTCGACGTGGCGCTCTAACCAACTGAGCTATATCCGCATTCTATTGGGCAAACAACGTACGAAGCCCAAAGCATGTCACAACATAAGTGGAGCTGTCGCGCCGGTCAAGTTCGACGTGTTAACGAACGACTCGTTTTGATACCTCAAAATCTGCTCGAAATGAGTACACCATTTTTCGAACAGTTGCGGCAACTCGGGCGGGTTTTCGCGTACATCCAACCAATCCGCAAGGGAGCAAATTTTTTGATCTTTTTGCCCACAGGGCCGAATCAGTTTGAAGTCTTAAACACGGTTATAAACGTTGATGGCCAAACCATGCGAACTCCAGCGGTTTTTAATTCGTACAACAAAG
>JAJYHS010000044.1 GCA_021784635.1 bacterium | reverse complement strand
ATCTGAATTAAAATCGCGGAACACTTACGGCTCAGCAAGCTCATTGAGGGCATAAATTTGCTCCCCCCGGTTATGCAAAAACCAGCCCTTTGGATTCTTTACGAAACCGCTGACGGTTGTACAATCCGGTACTTTCAAACGGCTTATATTGGATTTCATGAAGCCAATTGGCAGAGCCTGAAACGGGTAACGACCCAATCGTAAAAAAATTATAAAAAATCGAAACGTACTGCGAAGCGATTGACCGCCGCTTTGGTAACTGGTGAGTTGTGCGTCAAGCGGGACATCCACATCCGTTCAGGGAGCTACCATGCGACGGCCGACACACTCAATCGCTATTGGCGCAATCTTTTTTGAGACGATCTTTTGCGGGTTTTTAATTACCGGTCGAAACGGGTATGCGGCGAATTCCGTGGTTGCACCCAGGGCCGCGAAACCAATTGCTGTTTTTACCGAGAAAATAGCGGACAAGCCGGTTTTTGACACGCTCACATATCCGGCGCAGATAGAATCGCGAGTGAACGCGATGATTCTCGCCGAATCGGACGGGGTCATAACAAAGATCCCGCATCCTTTGGGGGCAAAAATTCGTCGCGGTGAAATCGTCGCGATAATTCGTCACACGGATCCAATTTATCAGTATCAGCCGTTTATTGTGCGCGCGCCCGTTACCGGTGTTATTAACGAAGTTTATTTAACTAGAGGCGCGCTAGTGAAAAAAGGCGATAAACTTCTTTCAATCACAGCTCCCAACAAACTTCGTATTATGATCGACGTCGCGGCACAAGATGTTCCATTCATTCACTCCGGTCTTGTCGGTCAGTTGACAGTTTCCGATCAAAGTCAGTCACTTCCAGTAACGGTTGAAGGGATTAGCCCGTCGATAAATCCCATGCTGGGCACAGCTTCTTGCGAGCTTACTGCAAGCAAAGCGGTCGAGAAAAATTTGGAACCCGGGTTAGTTGGAGTCGTAACGTTCAAAGTGAATAAACGGAATGCATTTGTTGTTCCTCAAGACGCGGTGGTTTATGAAGGTAATCGTCCGTATATTCAACTAGTTTTAGCGAATGATATTGCGAAACGGATACCGGTGAAGCTCGGCGAGCTCAACGATGGTAAAATTGAAATTTTAAGCGGTCTCAAATCGGGTGAGCAAATTATCGATCGGTCGGCAGGTTTTGTGGCCGATGGCGCCCGCGTCAAAATCATGAAGTCGACGGAGTAACCGGTGCCGCCACGCGAAGACGGAAATTCTTTTATGTCGAAGCTGTATGCATCTCCGCTTCGGGTCTATCTGGCACTCGCGGCACTTGCGGTTTGGGGCATTATCGCCGGTTTCACACTGCCGATTTCGCTTTTTCCCAATAGTTCGAAACCAAATATTGGCGTCGAGATCCCCTACGGGAGCATGACTCCGAGCGAGTTCATGAATACCTACGGTGATAATCTAGAAAACTATCTGCGTCGAATTACGGTGGATGGGCATAGGGTTCAAAAGCTTAAGGCGACCTATGCCGGCAGCCGCGCTGAGTACCGGTTACTTTTTGACTGGGGTACGAACACTCAGAAGGCGCTTCGCGAGACTCGAACGACGGTCAATAGTCTGGCGAGCCGATATCCGCGTGAAGTGCGCGATGGGCTATGGGTTTGGAACGAAAACGGGCAAAAAACCGGATTTTTGGGAGTCACGTTTTATAGCCAAACCCGTTCTCTCAACGAGCTTTACAAATATCTGAAACCGCAACTTTTGCCGGTTGTACATTCCGTTCCCGGTGTCGCAAATTCGTTTCTGTGGAATCCCGATCAGCGCGAAATTATGATTGATATTAACCCTGAGCGCGCGGCCTCATTGCAAGTGCTCCCGAGTGACATTGCACAGGCGCTTATCCCGCAAATGGAATCTTCGAGCGGCGGGAGTATGACGGTTGGAACTCAGCAAATGCACATTTCGCTCAAAGCGCCTGTTCATAGCGCAGCGGGATTGGCGCAGGCGATTATCCCGACGCGATCAGGCCAAATAATTCACTTAGGCGATATTGCGCACATTCATTTTGGTGTACCTGAAAACAGCCAACAATCGGTTACGACAAGCGGCGCGCCGAGTTTGATTCTTATTGCGCGGCCAAAGCCGGGCGGCAATGTTGCACAAATGTCTGAGACCATTCTTGCCGCGATAAAAAATATGTCGCAACATTGGCCGAAAGACATTCAGTACAAGGTGCTTGTCGACCCATCGCAGTTCATTCGTTCGGCGGTTGGCAACGTTTTGCGCGAAGTGATTCTTGCCGCCGCGCTTGCGGTGCTGGTGTTATTTTTATTTATCGGCAATCTTCGTAACGTCGTGACGGCCGCAATTGAAATTCCGATTAGCATCGTGATGGCTTTTATTTTAATGAAAATCGCGCATATTGATCTCAATCTGATTTCGCTTGGCGGTCTGGCACTTTCGGCAGGGATGAACGTCGACGGCTCCGTCGTCGTGATGGAAAATATTTTTCGCCATTTCGATGAAGAGCGGCGCAAGGGCAATACCTCGTTTCAGTTTGCAGACCGCTTGCGTATCGTTACTCGCGCTGTGAATGAGGTGCGTTTTCCGATTATTGCGTCGACTATTGCGGCACTCGTTGTGTTTTTGCCGCTTGCCTTTACCAGTGCACTGACTAACGCGCTTCTCGGGGATTTGGCTTTGGCCGTCGTTTTTTCTCATGGGTTTTCGGCTCTTGTGGCGCTGGTGCTTGTGCCGACAGTCCGATTGCAACTCATGGACAAATTTTCTGACGAAATGTCACCGTCGCCGATTGAAGGTTTTTTTCGTAAAACAGAAAATATTTACGCTTGGGCTTTGCGCGGGTTCTTAAATCGCCGGCGGCTAAAGCTTGCGGTTTACGGTGCGCTCTGTGCGGTTCTTGCGGCGCTATTAATTTGGGTCGTGCCCCGGCTGCCGCGAAAACTAATCGGTGAACCGGATTCGAATTGGGTGACGATCGATATTTCGGCCCGCGGCAATTCGCTCGCGCGCCAAATGCAGTCGCAGAGCAATTCGGTTGAAGCCAAAGTCATGAAAAGGTATGCAAGCAAAATTCTTTATAGCTTTACGCAAACCTGGGGAACAAATAACTCATTTATTATGCTTCGGTTGAAAAACAAGAGCGACATGCAGGCAATTAAGAAGGAGATTCAGCATGAATTTCCAAACACTCCCGACGAAAGTTTCTTCGTTGGCAACTGGAATCCTTCGCAATTGCCGATTCCGCACCCGCCAGACTTTAAAGTTGCAATTACCGGCTCGAATAACAAGGATCGCTTTGAAGTTGGGCGCGACATTTGGCATTTGTTGCAGGCTCACTCGGGGTTTGTAAATATTGTGACAAAACCCGGGCTTAACCGGCGCGACCAAATAGAACTTAAAATTAACCCAGAACAGTGGGCATTACTCAGTCACGCGCAGGTGCCCCTTACACCAGGCGATTTATCGGATTTGGTCCGAGTGGCAACGGTGGGCCGTCCGATTTGGCAAATTCCGATTGACGGTGAATTGACGCCGGTAAATTTAGGTTTCTCGCAGGACCGCGTGGCAACGATGCAAGATCTAGAATCTTTACCAGTCGGTATCGAGGGTCATCTCGTTCCGCTGAAAGCATTGGCACAGGTTGCCGAAGTGCCGGTTGCACCTCCACGCTTTCGTGAAAACGGTATCAGTAAAATTCTGATTAAAGGTTACGGATTGAGGAGTAAGACCGGGCAGGCCGCGGTTATAGCGCAAAAAGCGCGACGCCTCGTAGAGAATTGGGTGAAGACGTCAGGCGCCAAGCACAGTTCAATTGTCACAATTGAAGATCCTCATAAGGATTTAACTCAGGCTCTCCACGAGCTGACGTATGCCGTGATTTTGTCGATCTTTCTTATCTTTTTGACCATGGTGTTTCAGTTCGGTGATATCGCGAACTCGTTACTCGTGCTTGTCGCCGTCCCGCTCGGCATTATTGGTGTCTTGGCCGCGCTTTATATTTTTAATAGTTCGCTTTCACTCAATTCAGTCTTGGGGATGATATTGCTCAACGGCATTGCCGTGGCCAACAGTATTTTGCTTGTTGATTTTCTCAAGCGACGGGTCGATGCGGGGATGGCTCCGAAAGTCGCGGCAGTTGAAGCGTCGTGCACGCGATTGCGTCCGATTTTAATGACATCGACAACGACCGCTCTTGGAATGTTGCCGATCGCCCTTGGCCTCGGGGAGGGGGGACGGATTTTGCAACCGCTCGGTATTGCCGTCCTCGGCGGGTTGAGTTTCTCTATGCTTACAACTCTCTTTATTGTTCCCGCTCTTCAAGTCAGTTATCTCGAATGGCGAGGCGGGCGACGCACGAAAATTAGGCCGCGAATACCGACGTTCGGCGCGCGTGAGGTTGAATTTGAAAATCCACGGTTTGATTGGAGTCCCGAGCTTTGAAAAGGCTGGCATTTGAATTATTTAAATACATGCTGCTTTTAACGGGCACTACTGCATTGCTTACGAGTGCTTTTGTACGAGCTGCGCCCTTGCGCGCGTCGGTGACGTTTCAACAAGCGTTGCGGTTGATGGTAAAAAATGATCTCGCAGTGAAAATACAGAAGACGAAACTCAACATTGCGCATGAAAAATTGGTCGGTAGTGTCGGCGCGTTTTTGCCCATGGTTTCGACCAGCTATTCGAAGCAAAATTGGCTCGGCACTCCTGAAGATTCATATTCGATAGAGGCAAATATTAACGTTTTTCATTGGGGGGCCGACGTCGCCAAATACAGGTCAGCGCGTTTTGACCTCAGAGCGCGTAAAGCGACTTTTACAGATTCGAAATTGAATGCGGAAGCTGCCGCGTGCAAAGCGCTATTTCAATGGATGCAAGAATCACAAATTTTGGCGGCCTACGACCGAAGCGAAAAGAGCGCGCAATTGAATCACAGCATTGCAATTGAGCGCTACAAAAGAGGTTATTTATCGGCAGAAGAACTTGATAAAGTGACACTGGATCTCGCAAACGTTCGAGCCCTTCGTGCGCAAACACAATCGAATTTAGCGCAAGCCCGAGAAACTGTGAGATCGCTTTTGGGTTCTGATCGAATTACCGACAAGTGGCCATGGCGGCGGCAGATTCTTAGTTTAAATTTAAATCAATTCGATCGCCTTCGCGGAATCAGAGCTTTAAAAGTCAGGCCCGATTATTTGGCGGCCAAGGCTCAGTTGAATGAAGAAAATTGGCTCGTGCGAAGTTCGCGGCGAAAAGTTTTGCCAAGCATCGACTTAAATTATTCCCAAAGTAAATATAATTATAACAATCAGGGGTTCGGCGGTTGGTCAACGGGCGTTACCGTTAGCATTCCGCTTTTTAATGGATTGCAAGATGAAACATCTTATAAAAGTGCGGTGCAATCAAGGGCGGCCGCTGAATTTCAACTTCAACAATTAGAACGTGATATTCGAAGCGAACAATCCGAGGCAAAAACCAATTTTAAAATTGCAGTTGATCAGTACAAAAACAGTTTGATCGATCTTGGGCTAGCCAAGCGGCTTCTCGCCGCCGACACATCCCGTTTTCGTTTGGGCCGCGCCACTGCTGATGATCTGAATCTTGATCTAACTCGCGTGACCGATTCGAAGCGACTGGCGATTCAAAGCATCGAGCGGGCCCATATGGCCTATGTAGACCTTCTTCACGCATTTGGTGAGAGCGTTTTTAATAGAATTCGATGAGAATTGATTCTGATTGTTGAATTTGTGTAAGCTATGGTTGCAACTTTCATTTATCGCTTGAATTTGGCGCATCTTAAGATTGGGGGCATCATGAAACGCGCGCGCTTTTGTTCTTTGTCAGTTCATTTATCTATTGCGGCAGTGCTCACGCTATTTACGACTGGTAGTTTTGCAAAAGGCTTCAATTATAACGGCGTTAACCTGCAACTTGGCGGGTTTCTCGCATCCGAAACTGTATATCGCGATAATAACATGGCATCTGATGTCGCAACAAATTTCAGCAAAATTCCATTCAAAAATAGCGCGCAATACGGCGAGCCCGAATTTCGCGGCAGCGAACGTCAGTCACGATTCTCGCTGTTGGCGCAGGGGCTTTACAATCATCGCGTTCGGGTCACCGGCTACTACGAACTTGATTTTTTGGGTGCGGCCACGACGGCTAACTCAAACGAGAGCAATTCGTACAACCCGCGTACGCGCGTAGTTTATCTTGACATCGATTGGTTGAACTCGGGTTGGCACTTACTCGCTGGCCAAGATTGGTCGCTTGTGACATTGAATTCTGACGGGATCACTCCACGTCACGAAGTGTTGCCGCCGACGATCGACGCCCAGTACGCCGTCGGATTTAATTGGGCTCGGCAATGGCAAACCCGCGTCGTGAAAAATTGGGGTAAAGAATATTGGGCGGCTCTTTCTCTTGAGAACCCGCAAACAACAGCCGGTGGGAGCGCTCCAACGGGATATGGCGCCGTATATCAGTTCGGTCCTGGCTCGCTTTTTTCGAACAAAACGTCGATCAATAGCATGCCTGACATCATCGTGAAATTTGCGTGGCAGCCCTCGTTTGCACATTTTGAGGTTTACAATCTGACACGGAATTTTGAAAGCGAATACGGTTTGATAGGCTCCGAGACTCGCAAGCAAAGCACGTGGACCGACGCGGCCGGTGCCGGTGTGATCGTGCCATTTCTGCACAAAAAGGTAAAAATAAAGCTAAGCGGTTTAGTCGGGGACGGAATCGGCCGCTATGGCACGGCTCAATTGCCCGATGTGACATACGCAAGCGACGGAAGACTTGAGCCATTGTCCGGTGAGCAGTATCTCGCACAACTTTCGTGGCATGCGCGAGCTGATTTAACCTCCTATATCACGTATGGGTTAGAAAGCGTTAACAGTTCGGCCGGCAGCGGTTACGGTTACGGCAATTCCGCAGTGACGACAAATGCGGGTTGTTCAAATTTGGGTGGTACATGCAGCGCTGAGGCAAAAAGTGTGAATCAAATCAACCTTGGGTTTTGGTGGCAGATTTATAAAATGCAAAAGTTTGGAGTGTTGAATTTCGGCGCACAATACTCGCATACATCACTCGATACTTTCGCCGATGCGACGGGAATCTCCCCAAGCACCTCTGAGAACATGGTATTTACGAGTTTGCGATATTACCCGTTTTGAAGCGTGCAGTAGCTATAGGTAGCCGCCGCCGCAGTTTTACTGTTGTCGGCGTTAGTAACAGTCGACGTCACAATGATTTTAGTGAGTTCGCCGTTTTTGTCGAAAGTGGCTGTGGCGCTTGTAAAGGTCATCGTTGTGTCGTCTTGTGCGCCGTACGGACTAAGTTCATATGATTTTATGATTTTCGTCAAATTAGAGGGCGGAACAGCCGAGCTGACGGATTGGTCACCGTTTGAAAATGCAAGAATCAGCGATTCGGTCGGATAAACGGTTACATTCACATTTTCGGGCAATAACGACTGACTGCTTGTGCTGACGCAATCGAACGTTCCTGTGACAAGCGCACTCGCGTTGAATCCAATTAATGATGACGCGATTAGTGCCAAACTGAAAATAGTCGCCGCAGACCCGAATAGTCGATTCATAAACTTAGCTCCTTGCCTCGTGACTTGCGCCCGTTCTTATAGCACACGTCTTGCATTGGACCTAGCAACATTCGAGGTCCCGCCCGAAAACCAACATAGAAAGGTTTGAGCTTGAAAATTTCACCATCGTTCAAGCGCTCCCTGTCGATCTTTTTGACAGTGGCGACACTTTTGGGCTCTGGCCCTCTTGCGGGCGCGGCAGGGTTATTTTCTGCTTCATTTTCGACTCGACCATATAAATTTGTATCGTGCGAAGCGATGCTCGAAATGAAGTCGTATTCGACCGATCAAAATATTTTACCGGCGGTACAGAGGGCGATCCAACAAATTCGCATGTCCGTAAAAGACACCGGAGACAGCGGGAGTTCACTGTGGCCAGTATCTTACGCAGGCAACATCAAAAGAATGTCGAAGAGTGATGCACAAAAAATTATAGAACGGCTCAACGGCATCGTCGATAATCTTAAAAGAACAAATCTTGACGAACAGTATCTCGCGTTTGAAGTTCGCGGCGATGACATCGCAAAAGCATTGTCACTCGTTGAAACAAGACAAAGAGAACTCACTCGGATTTATAATAAAATGTATCCGCCGCTTAAAGCTACTATCGGTAGTCGGCTCCCGAATCTTGCGGCATCCGGTTTAAGCTTTCTATCGGTAACGTCGCTCGTCTTTGGAATTATGGCCCATGTGCCGGCCCACAAGCTTGTTTCGCTTTCAGTACTAGCTCTACTTTCAATTGTAACGGCGAAATTTTTCTCATTTTTGAATAAATACCGGCGCGATCAAAATTATGGCGG
>JAJYHS010000047.1 GCA_021784635.1 bacterium | reverse complement strand
TAGAAGCATTGCCCGTCGATACCCGGTGACACTTAACGAGAAATTGGTTAAGTCACTGCGATGACCCTTTTGTGCTCTCATAAGAGCCGGCGTGCACTATATTCATTATTGGCATTTCTACTAGTTTTAACCGGCTGCACGCGGTCGCATAAAAATTTACGCCAAATTCCGGTCGTAAAAGTGAACCAGAATGTGCTTACCGCCGGTGAGTTTTCTGACCGGCTTGCCGAACGGATAAGGTTGTTTGACGATTTATCCGCCAAGGACCCAAAAATCCTTCAAAAGATTAAAAACCTGGTTGTTCAAGATTTTGTTGTTCAATCTTTGACAAAAGATTGGGCGCGTCGACACCAAATTTTCGTTCGAAAAGAAGATCTCGATGCCGCGGTAAAAAAGATCCAAAAGCAATATCCCGATGAATTGTCTTTTCGAAAAGAGCTTGCTGACCAAGGCTTAACAATAGACGAGTGGAAGGACCGGCTGCGCATGACGATTCTTGAGCACTTAGTGCAGTCGGCGCTTTTAAAGGACATACCCAAACCTACGACTGAAGAAATGCAAAGATATTTTGCTGATAACAAAAAAAATTTTAAACGCCCCGCCGCCGTACACGTTTATCAAATCGTTGTTCGCACAAAAGCCAACGCCCAAACCATTGAGCGCGTGCTTCGCGCAGGCAAAAGCTTTGCCGCTATGGCAAAAGAATTTTCAGTGGGGCCGGAAGGCCAAACCGGCGGCGATCTCGGATGGGTTTACAGTGACACTTCGAACATCTTCACAAAGCGACATTATCCAATAGGTCAGCTTGAAATCGCCAAAGACGCTTTTGGTTACCATGTGTTCAAGATCGTTGCGAGACGACGATCACACTCTCTTACCTTTCAAGAGGCCAAACCCCAAATCGTTCGTGATCTTCTTGCCCAAAGTGAGCAGGGTGTCTATAAAGACTGGCTTAGGAAGCAGATTTTGAAGGCTCATGTTTATAAAAATGATGACGTTATAAATAAAATTTACGTGCAAAATCGAGGTGGTAATTGATGCGTGTTCGGTTGATGGCTGTTTTGGCAATGAGTTTTGCCTGCGTCTCGTTTGCGCATGCCAAAATCATCGACCGCGTCGTTGCGGTGGTTAACGACAACGCTATTACTCAGTCCGACATCAACCTTTTTAGAACTCAACTTAAGACACACGGTCTTTTAGATGAAGGTCTCTTGAGCCTCTACAATGTTTCAAAACTAAAAAAAAAAGAAAGCGCTGACGTTCAGTATTTGATCGATCAGAAAATAATCGACTCGGAAGTTGCCTCCAGTGGAATTGTCACTCCCATCGAACAGGTGGATTCTGAAATCAACAATATCGCGCAGGGCCGTGGAATTACGCTTGAACAACTGAAAGAGACTCTCAAAAACCAAGGCGTCTCCTATGCCCAATACCAGGATTTCGTTCGCACAAGTATGGAGAGACAAACGCTTCTTGAGCGTGAAGTAACATCCAAAATAACAGTCTCAAATAATGAAATTGACGCCTTCTATGCAAAACAAAAACATGGCAAAAATCCACTTGTCTATGAATACAAGCTCTCGCACATATTTTTTGCCGACACAAACGGCGGAGCCGCCGCCGCAAAAGCTCGCGCTGAAGAGGTCAAAGAAAAACTTGACGATGGAATTCCGTTTACGACGTTGGCGGCTCAATATTCTGAAGACAAACAATACAGTCAAAATGCGGGCGATTTCGGCACTTATCGCTTGTCTGATTTAAACCCGAAAATACGTGCTATTTTGGCTCCGCTTTCAGCGGGAGATATCTCGCCAATAGTGAAAATGGCTGATGGATATCATATTTTCAGAGTTGATAAAAAGATTTTGGTGCCATCGCCTGGTCTTGAAGCCAAACGTGATGCCATTCGCCGCTATTTGATGGGTATATATTTTAAACGGCGGTTTCGCGAATGGTTGAAGAAGAGGCGCGCAGAATCATTTATTCACATAAATAAAATTAACAATGGCAAGTGGCAAAGTTAACAAGGGTCGCCTACAAAAATTTATTATTACGACAGGAGATCCTGACGGGATCGGCGAAGAGGTCACGTACAAGGCCCTTCTTCGACTTAAATCGCGAAGAAAGCAAATATTTTTTGTTTTTATTGGCTGCAACCACAATCATCTAATTAAAAATTTGCGCCGTCATTTTATTGTAAAACTGGGCGCTAAAATATTTGCCTCCTTTAACGAAGCGCTATCTGAATGTGCGCCATCGTGTCGCATCCGTTTGATCGAAAGCCCACTTGCCCCTCCATTTTGGGTTGAAACGGCTGCGCGCGCTTGTTTAGAGAAGAAAGTGGATGGGTTGATTACGGCTCCGCTTTCAAAAACTTTGATTCTAGACTCGGGATTAGTCGACATTGGTCATACTGAAATATTATCTCGTATCTGTCGCATACCGAAATCAAGGGTTCGAATGGCGTTTATCGGCAGGCATTTTAATGTCGTTCTTGCTACAGGTCACATTCCTTTAAAAGAAGTTGCGGCATCACTGAGCGCCGAAGCAATACTCGACACGCTTAGGCTTGCGAGCCAAATGCGAAAATCATTACCACGTAAAATCGGAAGTCGCCCATTGGCTCTCGTCGGGTTAAACCCTCACGCCAGTGATCACGGGCTTATAGGCACCGAAGAAGGCTCCCTGTTTAACCACGCTCTCGAACTTGCGGCAACGGAGAAAATTGATGTATTGGGGCCCCTTGTGCCAGACGCCGCCTTTTTACCCAATAATTGGCCACGCTTTTCATTTTATGTTTGCCCCTATCATGACCAGGGCCTAATTCCATTTAAAGCGATTCATGGGCAAACGTCAGGAGTACATGTGACGCTTGGGTTACCTATTTTACGCACAAGCGTTGACCACGGTACTGCTAAAGACTTATTTGGAAAAAACACAGCGGATCCCGGTTCTATGGTAGAAGCAATTGAGTTTGCGATTAAAATGGGGGAGTCAAATGGCCTATCAACCCGTCATCTTTCGTGAATACGACATTCGCGGCGTATTTAACGAACAGTTCGATCTTAAGTTTACCGAAGATCTCGGCCGCGCCGTCGTTTCATATTTTTTGAAAAAAAAGGGTGTTCGTAGTCCCAAAATCACAATCGGCCGCGACGCTCGGCTCTCTAGCCCTGACATTGTAACCGCCCTTTCAAAAGGTGTGCGCGAAAGCGGCGGCTCAGTTGTTCAACTCGGGCTTGTTACAACGCCTATTTCTTACTATTCAACCTTTGTGTTGAACATAAGCGGCAGTCTTATGGTGACCGGAAGTCACAACCCTCCGAGCTACAACGGCTTTAAAATATCAATCGGAAAATCCACTATCTTTGGCGATGAAATTCAAGCATTGAAAAAAATTATTGAAGAGGGCGATTTCGTTAAACCACAGGCCATCGGCGATGAAACTCAATACAACATTTTGCCTCAATATGTTGCCCGCTATCATGATGAATTCGGAAAGCTTGAACCCGTGCCCTTTGTGCTTGATTGTGGAAATGGCGCCGCAGGATGTGTCACTCGAGCGCTTTTTGAATCCGTAGGTTTAAAGCCGAAAATTCTTTTTGAAAATCCGGACGGCACGTTTCCTAATCACCATCCTGACCCGACAGTAGAAAAAAACTTGCGCGCTTTGGCCGCCGCCGTAAGAGAATCCAAGTCCATGGTGGGAATTGGTTTTGACGGCGACGCCGACCGCATCGGAATTGTCGACGAAACGGGGTGCCAGGTTTTGGGTGATGAACTTATGGCGCTCTATTCACGTTTTATTCTTGAAAA
The DNA here is from genome assembly GCA_021784635.1 of bacterium. Lineage (GTDB taxonomy): Bacteria > Bdellovibrionota > Bdellovibrionia > Bdellovibrionales > UBA1609 > RBG-16-40-8. Next base: position 4,774 of record JAJYHS010000047.1, on the reverse strand, counting down.
ACTTCCGAAGAGTAAAATTATTGGTGACGTAAAGTGTTCGGATCGACTGTATGATTACATTCGTAAATATGGTGGCGAGCCAATTATGTGGAAGACCGGCCATAGTCTTATAAAAGAAAAAGTAAAATTAGAGGGCGCTCCATTCGGAGGTGAGCTAAGCGGCCATGTGTTCTTTGCGGACCGCAATTACGGTTATGACGACGCTCTGTACGCCGCCTTGCGCGTCGTCGAAATACTTTCAACAACCGGCAAAACGATTCGCGAATTGCTCCGTGATTTACCGCCATCATTTAACACGCCAGAAATTCGTATCGACACCACAGAAGAGAAAAAACTAAGTATAGTTGAAGCTATTCGCGCTCATTTTGCAGAGAAATCTCCGCAATATAAAGTTAATTTGATTGATGGTATCCGCATTAGCTTTGCTGATGGCTGGGCCCTAGCGAGACCGTCGAATACGCAACCAGTTCTTGTTCTTAGATTTGAGTCTTCAACCGAGGCAGGATTAGCCAGGATACGAAAACAGATCGAATCAATTGTGACGCCGCTTTTATAGCTACGCTGCCGGCTTACTCCGCTTTGAAGAATCAAAAAACGCCTCAAAGGTTTTATTTCTTTTGACGGCTCGTCGATAACCGTCAACATCTGTCGTCTTTATGTATAGTTTAGAGCCGCAGGCAATGAGTCTTGTTTTTTGTTTTTCAGAGATTCGGCTCCTTGGCTTTAAATATAAATAATATTTGTCATTTCGCTCAAGCCTAAGAAAAATATCAGCCCCAACCGCCGCATTCGTCACCAAATCGTTTATGCTTATTTGGGCGCTTTCTTGATTATTTGACTTTATAACTTGCGCCTCAATTGGGCTTTCTTCGATGAATTTTATGAGTATTTCGCCCGTGCCGTTACGAAGAATTAGGTTGTTGGCTTCGCCACTTATGCGGTCATGAATTGATAAGGCCCCAAATTCGATTCGCGCCTCATCGCCAACGGAAATGCTTTTATACTCAGCAAATAGGCGCTCTTTTAGCTCCGGCCAAAACGACGTAGAAAATTGAAGTTCTTCATCGATCGGACCGAGGCCGATCAAGGCGAGATATATTTTCAGATTAGCCGCATAAATCGGTAAAATTGTGCACTCAGAGTACGCGTCTACTTTGGCGCTACACCCCCGCTCGGGAAGCAGACATTTGTTTGCAACCGTTGAAACGATCTCGATTAAGTCCTTAGGAATTTCGCCTTGCTTGCCGCTTTTCAATTCTTTTTTTTCAATACTTGATTTAGACGTTTCTTTTGATACCTTGTCTAAATCTCCGCTTTGGGTGGCGTCTTCTGTTCTGGCCTGGTCGCTTAGTTGATTTATTGCTCCGTTTAGCTGACTGGATGTGTTTTCGGATTCCCTTGTCGCTTTTAAATTAGGGTTAACTCCGTCATCTAAATTTTGATTTATACCCGAGTTCATATTAGTTGAGCCTTGCGGCGGCTCAATCTTTGCGGACGAATTGCTGCTATCATTTACTTCGATTTCTGCGAGCTCAGATTCACTTTTTTCTGGCAAAGTTTCTTCGCTGACGCTATCGCCAGTCTCGTCTTTTAGTTCTTCTTGAAACTGTGCCGCTATGGCGTCCACGTCATTAAGTCCTCCAGCTTCATTATTTACGCCAGATGCTGTCCTTTGTGATGTGGGGTGGCCCCGGTCGTCGCTAAAGCCGGCCACGCCTTTTTGAATTATCGTTTCATTTTTATTTAAATTCGAAACCCCTTTAATGACGATTGATCCGTCTTCTTCGCTATTAGCTTTGCCTGCATTTTGCTGATTTGTCTGTGAAGCCGGCTGGTGAATCTCTTGTAAAATCTGTTTAATTCGCCGATGTGCGCTTGGCCCGCTCACTGTGGCCGTCATTTTATATGAAGCTTCCACTGTTTGCATGAGCCTTAGCGATTTTGCGTCAGTGGATTCTGAAAATAATATGGTTTGAACTTTGAAGGTTTGAGCAATAACTGAGGGCAAAAGGTTTATTTTCGGGGTCGGAAGATTCACGCTAACAAGAACAAAATCGGGTTTAAATACGGCGATGGTTTTAAACGAGTCTTTAATATTCGCTGAGATTGTTGTTTCCCACCCGCGACGAACGAGATAATTCGCTACACTTTCAAATTTTGCTTTAGCTTTGCAGATGATTAGAAGCCGAATTTTGAGCTGATCTATGTCAACGGTCTCAGCCACGCTCTTCCTCTTGAGTATCTAATTGCCACAACAAAGATTTATCGGAAGGAACAGCGTTCAAAATAAGTGAATTGCTTTGGTTTATCTTAAAATATGACCCCTCTAAATTATATGTTGATACTCTCTGTCAGAGCCTCAGAGGGGCCATTTTCAAAAGTAAATTAGTGAATTTTACCTTGTAACATAAACGCAATAACAAGCGCGTAAATAACTAGAGATTCGACGAAGGCCAAGCCGATCAATAGTGGCGCTAGCATGGTCCCGGCAGCTTGCGGATTTCGCGCTATGCCGTCCATCGCTGATCCCCCGATTCGACCTTGGCCAAGCCCGCCGCCAAAAGCCGCTAGACCTATAGCGATACCTGCACCTAACGCATAATATGCATTATTGCTAATGGCGCTGCTGCTTGCTGCTGCTTGTGCGAACGCTGGAACTGCAGTCAGCAATGTTGCTCCACCTAATAGAAGTGATTTTTTCATGTTGTTACTCCCTTCGTCTGCGCGCAGCTATTAGCCAAACCTCTGCCTTGCGCTGGTTAATGATCATGTGAAATTGCCATCGAAACGTAAACCATACTTAGAATCATAAAAATAAACGCCTGAATAAAACAAACAAACAAACCCAGACAGTAAAAAATAACGGGCACCAAGTAATAGGGAACGATGTGCAAGAAAATTGCCAATGCCGTGTGATCCCCAAGCATGTTGCCAAAAAGACGAAGCGCCAGGCTTACGGGACGAACAATGTGCGATATGAGTTCAATCATAAGCATAAATGGCGCGAGAAACCAAAGCGGTCCCATGAACTGTTTGATGTATCGAAACCCATGTTCGCGGATGCCATAATAATTGTAGTAGAGAAATGAAAATATCCCGAGAGCAAATGTGGTGTTTACATTTTCTGTAGGCGGCGTAAACCCCGGCACAAGCCCCATCATGTTACAGATCAAGATGAAGAAAAAAAGTGTAGCAAAAAAAGGCACAAATTTTGCGCCCTCTTCGCCGATGACCATGTCACTCATTGTAACGATAAAATCGATGATCGCTTCAAAGGCGGCTCTTATTCCGATAGACCGCGCTGGCATCAAAGCCGTCTCGCCGTCGCCAAGAGCTGCACGCCCTAATGCCGCAAGAATAATCATCAAAACAGCCGCGAGCACAAGCGTCGCGACATGCTCGTTCTTTCCGACCCAAGGGATGAGTTCTGTCCAATTAAACGATTTCATTCGTCTGTTCTTTCAAGTTCAACCAATATCTATAAACAATAAAACCAAGCGTCGGAAACAGCGCTGCCAGTCCGACAAGAAACCCAATGTTCACACGCCAACCAAATTGTTCCAATAGAAAAAGTAATCCTATCAAAACGGCGTACTTAAATACAATTGTCGAAGTCATCAAAGCAACCGATTTTTTCTGTAAAAACCCCTTAAGCACCCATATCAAAAGGAGCAAATTCACACCGACAAGAAGGCCCGCGAACACACAGTTCCATCCGTACCGCGCGGCATCACACCAAAAAAATGGCAGCGCTATTAGCGACACGGCAATCGTGTGGAACAAAACAATTGCTTTTGTGTTCACGCTTTGATCACTTTGGATTGCGGTCGCGCTCATTTTCGGCTTCTCTCATAAATCGTTTTAATAAAATGAAGAGGTGATACATCCAACTGAGCATTACTACAATGACTAAAACGGCAACACCGTAACCGTTTAGGTGGTATAAATCGTCAATAGTTTGACCCAAAAATAATGCGCCGAGAATGAGCCCTAATAACTCGAAACCCAAGCCCATAAAGACAATCCCGCGCTTCATCATTGAAAATGCCCGTGATCTCCGGGGGTGTTCGATTCGAGCTCCCGAAGGCGTTTAATTTTAAGTGCTATGAACTCTGGGTCTTTGTAAGTCGACTCAATCGTTTTAAGTGTCGCAATCGCCTTGTTCAACCGATTTTCACTTTCATAGCAAATACTTTCGTTAAGCGCGATGTTTTCGGCTTTAGCGCGTTTAGGAAAGTTGTGCCCAAGGTATGAATAGACCGCCAGGGCTTTGTTATTATCCTTCATGTTAAAATATATACTGGCTAAAAACATTTTAAGCTCGAATTGTTGCCGCCGTGATTTAGCCAGCTTTAGGGCATCTTTAATTTGATCTTTTGAATCGTAAAATCTATCCATATAAAAATAGGACCGCGCGAGGTTAAAGCGTTCTTTAACTATTTCCTTTCGATTCGTCTCAACAAGAAGAAGTTTATTATATTCGGCAATCGCCTTTGGATAATCACTGAGATTGGCAAAGTAGATGTCGGCGATCGCCCGTTGAGATTTCACGCGCTCCGTCTCGCTTCGCGAATACTTCACAAGGTGATTGTAAAATTCGATCGATTGCAGATAGTTTTTAGTGTTAAAAAAGGCGACTCGCGCGGCTTGACGCGCCGACTTCATCGCTAAACTCGACTTCGGATTGCGTTCAATCACTTTTCTAAAATCAGAGATGGCTAATTTATAGTTTTGATTTTTGAGCGCTTTTTCGGCTTCGCTGTAGGCTTGGCTA
>JAJYHS010000242.1 GCA_021784635.1 bacterium | reverse complement strand
TCGAGAAATTTTTTTTCTGGTCGAAATCCAAATTGATCGAAAAGTTGCCGATGACGCGGTGACTGACCTAGTGAACTTTCATAATAACGACGCACGCGGCTTGAAAAACTCGAAATATTTTGCGCTTGGCCCGATTGCTGCTCGCGTTTTATTCGTATTGATACGTCCCGTAAAACAGTCTCGGCGCACGCGGCAAATATCTCGCTGAATTGTTTGAGGCGCTCGTTTAGAACACGGTCTTGATCTTGAGTATAGCTGCCTTCCTGATTTTCTGCGAATATGGTTATGCTGCGTTTGACGAGTTGAAAGACCCGCCTTTTTGCACGTTTTAAAACAGTGAGTTGGGTTCGAAATTGAGGCTGCGAACGTTTTGAAAGCGGGGCACCGTAATAATATTTCTGATATTTTGTATCGAGAGTTTGATAAAGTTTCATCAGCGAGATTAAATTGAGTGCGACCATCTCTTTGGTCTGCGAGTCGGGTGTAATTCGAGCTTCGAGTTTTTTAAACCCCTCCTGTAGCATGGCGTTCGTATTTTCTAAGGGCCTTTGATCGAGTTCCACTCGCATTTGCGAGGCAACAGACATAAACGGGTCTTGAGGTGTTCCGCTTTTAGCGGCCAAGGCGGTAGCGGTGTGAACAAGAATCGAAAAAGATAGCACATTAATTAGAACGCGCGAAAGGCGCATATAACTCCTCGCTGTTCAACAGCTGGATGTTGCAAACAGGTTTCATAGGAGCATAATTCGTAAGAATGAAGTCAAATTGTCTAAACATACTGTTGTACTGCGGGCTAATCGGGTTGGGGGGGTGTGCTCGTGCTCCAATTCGAAATCGTGATCAAGCGATGCGGCCTGTGCCCGTGCCCGCGTTGACCGATGATTTGAATCTGCAAAATTTATCGAAAGCAATTAGGCGCGATCTCCAGGGCTTAAAGAGCAAATATGTATCCGGGCAGTTGACGATGCGATTTGGCCCGAAAGTTGTGAGCACGTTTCGTTACGCTGAAAAATTGCAAGAACTGTTGACGCTGTTAAATTCGGTGCGGGAACAACATTCGCAAAGTAGCGACGATCAAGTTTTCGCATTTATTAAGAAAAATTTTGCTTTTTACGAAGTTTATGGTGACAGAAAGTGGGGCGAAGTTTTTGTCACCGGTTACTACGAGCCGATTCTCAATGGAAGCAGAAAGAAAACTGCAAAATATTCAGCCCCGATTTTAACATTGCCGAAGAACTCGGTAACGGTTGATCTTCCGGATTTTGCGCGTGACGGGGTATTCGGAGATTGCAAAGGGGCAAAATCGGGCCCGTGTGTCATCAACGAAGTATTGCGTGGCCGGCTCGTGGTGTCTGACAGTGGTCGTAGAGTTGTTGAACCGTTTGAACCGCGCGAGAGCCTAGTGACATCACCGCTCATTCGTAGCCAAACTCATGTCATTGCGTGGGTGGATCCGATTGATGAGTTTTTTTTGGAAATTCAAGGTTCGGGTGAAGTCGATTTACGCAATTTAAATCATCCAAAGGCATCTCCGGATAAACTTTTTGTGACTTATGCGGGGCAAAACGGTTACCCATATGTTCCGATTGGCCGATTCGTAATCGGTAAAATTCCAAAAGGTCAAATTACGAAAGACCGCCTCGTTGATTATTTACGGTCGCTTTCACCCGCTCAAGCGCAAACTTTAATGGATAAAAATCCAAGTTATGTTTTTTTTGAACGGTCAAAATCAGACGCACGCACTGAACTTGGTGTTACGGCCACCGGGAATCGAACCATTGCGACGGATTCAAGATATTTCGCAAAAGGGGCATTGGGATATTTAGAATTTGAAAAGCCGGTGGCTGGTCAGTTGACAGATCAATTTAAATTGGCGCACCGATTCGTGTTGGATCAAGACACCGGCGGAGCTATTCGCGGGCCAGGACGTGTCGATCTGTTTTTTGGGAGCGGCCCGAATGCCGATTATGAAAGTAGCCGAATGCAAGGATATGGCCGGCTGTATTACTTGGTTCCGAAAGGTGAATGAACCAAGATCGAAGGAGAACTGAAATGAGTATGAAAAAAATGTTAATGGTTATGAGTCTCGTAGCGGGCATGGCAGCTTTAATGGCATCGCTGAGTGGTTGTGCGCATGGTTTATGTCACAAAGAGCGATCACGCGATATAAAACCTGTTTCTGTCGTGAGCAATAACGGCGTCATTTATGCAGTGGCTCTCTTACGGCCCACGCGGGGTAATCGCGTTCATGGACAAGTTTGGTTTACCGAAGAATTCGGCAAGGTGAAGATTCAAGGTACCTTATACGGATTTCAGCCGAATACCACGCATGGGTTTCATATTCATGAATACGGCAATTGTTTAGCGCCCGACGCGAGTAGCGCTGGCGGTCACTTTAACCCCGGGCATGAACCTCACGGGAGTTTAAATGGTCCGCACGAAGCGGGTGATCTATTAAATATTGTCGCGGACCGCTATGGTGTTGCACATATCGATATGGTTATACCGGGTATTAGTTTGAACGGGCCACTGAACCCGATTATTGGCCGCAGTTTGATCGTTCACGAACGCGCCGATAACTATGTCACGCAACCTTCAGGCAATTCTGGCTCGCGTGTGGCGTGCGGAGTAATTGGCGCGGCGGGCTCATTACCACAATGGCTTGAAAAAAAGGCACAAAAAAAATAACCTGATCTTAACGGCAACCTGAAAAATAGAAAAACCATCCATGCAGACTGAAAAGCAGCAAAACGAAACTGTATTAACCGGCATTAAGCCGACCGGCGATCAACACCTCGGTAATTATCTGGGAGCAATTCGCCCAGGGCTAGATTTGGTCGCGCAATTTCGCCACTCTCTTTTGTTTATTGCTGATTTTCATGCGTTGACGACGGTGCAAAATGCGGCTCAGCTTCGCGAATATACGTTGCAAATTGCCGCAACTTGGTTGGCTTGCGGGCTCGATCCGGCTCGTACGATTATTTACCGTCAAAGCGATGTGCCTGAAATTTTTGAGCTCGCATGGATTCTTTCGTGTGTGACTCCCAAAGGTTTTATGAATCGGGCGCATGCGTACAAGGCCAAAGTGCAAGAGAATCAATCGGAAGGACGCGAAGATATAGACGATGGCGTTTCGATGGGACTTTATAATTATCCCGTTTTGATGGCCGCCGATATTTTGTTGTTCAACACGGACGTCGTTCCCGTTGGCGAAGACCAAGTTCAGCATGTCGAGATCGCGCGCGATATCGCGCAAAAATTCAATCGCGCGTTTGGCGGTGAAATTTTACGTTTGCCCCGCGCACTCGTAAAAACCGAAAAAGTTATTCCAGGCCTTGACGGCCGCAAGATGAGTAAAAGTTACGGCAATCAAATTCCGCTATTTATGGAATCAAAAGCATTACGTAAACTCGTTATGAAAATTAAAACCGACTCCACGCCGCCTGAGGCACCAAAAAACCCGAAAGATTCGCTATTGTTTGATTTATACAAAGAGTTTGCCTCCGCCGCTGATACCGAAGCGCTTGCGGCTCGATATGCCGCAGGTATCGGCTGGGGCGAAGTAAAGGAGCTCTTGTTTCAAGCGGTCGAAAAACATTTTTCTGAAGCAACTGCGCACTACCGTGAGCTGATGGCCAAACCTGCCGAACTTGATCGTATTTTATCTGAAGGCGCCGCGCGCGCGCGCGAACTCGCTTTGCCGCTGATGAATAAAATTCGCAAAGCGGTTCGGGGATAGCCTTTAGTTTCGGCGTTACATTTGTCGTGTGCGGCCATCAACACCGAGTGCGGCCTCACGCAAAGCTTCACTGAACGTCGGGTGGGCGTGAAATGAACGGGCCATATCTTCGGCCGACCCACGAAACTCCATAATGGCAACCGCTTCATGGATAAGATCAGAAGCTCGCGGGCCGACAATGTGTACTCCTAGCAATCGGTCGGTTGTGGCGTCCGCAAGTACTTTGACCATCCCATCGGTTTGAGCGGCCGCTCGCGCGCGCCCATTCGCCGAAAAAGGGAACGTGCCGGATTTATACTTAATATTATTTTGTTTCAGTTGTTCTTCGGTGGCGCCAACGGCAGCGAATTCGGGCCACGTGTAAATCACACTCGGCACCGTCTCATAGTTCACGTGCCCGGCGTGACCGGCCATAATTTCGGCGGCGGCGACACCTTCTTCTTCAGCTTTGTGAGCAAGCATGGGGCCGGGAATCAAATCGCCGATCGCAAAAACATTCGGGAGAACCGAATTCGAAGTCGTCCGTACCTGATAATGGTCATTGACCTGCACAACCCCGCGCGCGTCTTTAACAATTCCAAGTTGTTCGAGGCCAAGGCCGTCTGAGTAGGGTTTTCGCCCAACGGCGACGAGCACCACGTCGGCCTCTATGGAATTTTTTGCGCCGTCTTTCAACGTTTCAAATTGTACAACAGCGACGGATTTTTTAATTTCAGCGCCCGTCGTTTTAGCGCCCAAAATAAATTTCATCCCTTGTTTTTGCAGAATTCGAAAGAGGCGATCTGAAAGACCCGCATCCATCACACCGGCTATTTTGTTACCATATTCAATCACAGTGACGTCAGCGCCGAGGCGCATCCAAACCGAGCCGAGTTCAAGCCCGATTGCTCCTGCGCCAACCACAACCATTTTTCGCGGCACCGTTGAAAGCGTGAGCGCTTCCGTTGAAGAAATTATCGTGCGGCCGTCAAAACGCATAAACGGCAACTCGTTGGCGACACTGCCGGTGGCGAGCATCACATTTCGCGTTTTGATAACGTCTTGCCCGCCATCAGGAGCCGTTATTTCTATTTCTGTCGGCGATCGCAGACGGCCCTTTCCGCGAAAAGGGGTAATTTTATTTTTTTTAAAAAGAAAACTAATTCCGTTTGTGTTATCGAGAACGACTTTGTCTTTACGGTTGAGCATGGTTGCGAGGTCGAGGTCGACGCCTTTTGCGATCACACCATGGGCTGCAAGTTCGTGTCGGGCCACCGAATAGTGTTCGCTCGAGTCGAGCAGGGCTTTTGACGGAATACAACCCACATTGAGGCACGTTCCGCCAAATGTCGGATCTTTCTCAACAACGGCAGTTTTGAGCCCCAACTGAGCGGCGCGAATGGCGCCCACATAGCCGCCGGGACCCGAACCAATCACGACTAAATCATATGTTTCAGCCATGGCGCTATACCTCAATCAAAAGACGAGCTGGATCTTCGATGCCTTCTTTAACTTTAACCAAGAAGCTTACGCTTTCGGCACCATCAATAATGCGATGGTCGTATGAAAGCGCAACGTACATCATCGGCCGGATTTCGATCTTGCCTTGAACGGCAACGGGCCGCTCTTCGATTTTGTGTAAACCCAAAATTGCGCTTTGCGGAGGATTTAAAATGGGTGTTGAAAGAAGCGAACCGTAAACGCCACCATTGCTGATGGTAAACGTGCCGTCGGCCAAATCTTCAAGAGCGATTTTACCTGCGCGAGCTTTTTCTGCGTAATGTTTAATTGAAAGTTCAATTTGTGCGATAGACAGGCGGTCCGCATCGCGTACGACCGGCACGATAAGACCTTTTTCAGTACCGACGGCAATGCCAATATTAAAAAAGTTATTGAACAAAACGTCGTTGCCATCAATCATGGCGTTTACGCGCGGGAAGGCCCTTAAAGCTTCAATCGAAGCTTTAACAAAAAATCCCATAAAGCCGAGACTTATGCCATAGCGCTCTTTAAATCTGTCTTTGTATTTTGCGCGAACAGCCATTACCGCAGACATATCGATTTCATTAAAAGTGGTAAGAATCGCAGCTGTGTGTTGAGCCTCGACCAAGCGCTTTGCAATTGTTTGGCGGAGTTTGGTCATAGGCTCTCTAGTGACACGGCTTTGTAGACCCGCTCCTTGTTGAGGTTTTGTCGCGGGCATCGGTGGCGGTGGTGGAATCGATTTTGGCGCTAAACCTAACAAATCACCTTTGGTGAGGCGGCCATCTTTGCCTGTACCCGTTACGCCCGAAACGTCGAGGTGCTGTTCATCAACAATACGACGGACGGCAGGGCCCGAACTTGTAAATGCAGCTGCTGGTAGCGAAGGTCCTTCGGCTACCGGCGCCGCGGGCTTTGCTACGGGCGGTTTTGCAATTGGTGGAGGCGGCGCGCTCGGCTTGGCCGCCGGTGCCGGTGCGCTTTTTGCTGGAGCTTCTGAATCAATTTCTCCGACCACAGCGCCGATTGCAACGGTTTCACCTTCTTTGGCTTTAGTGGACAACACTCCATCGCTTTCGGCCACAACTTCAACTGAAGCTTTATCCGTTTCTAGTACTAATAGGACGTCATCGCGTTTAACCTTTTCGCCGTTTTTTTTCATCCATTGCGAAATAGTCGCTTCGTTGATGGATTCACCTACAGCTGGAATTTTAATCTGTGTCTTCATGTAACTCCTAGTTGCTGCAATTTATAATGTTAAACACTTTTGCACGATTTCTTCTTGTTCTCGTTGATGCACACGGGCTGAGCCGGCCGCAGGGCTAGAACGCTCAACGCGGCCGACATATTCAATCTCAATTTTATTTAGGCCCAAATCATCCGCGAGCTTACGCAGGCGGGGTAAAACCCATGTGTAAGCACCCATATTCTGCGGCTCTTCTTGTGCCCAGATAATTCTTTTTAGTTTCGGATAACCGTTCAAATGCGGTGCCAAACGTGCACGTGGGAAGGGGCAAATCTGTTCAAGCCGCACAACCGCAATTCGCGGATTCGATTTCGCTTCGCGAGCCTTTTCGATTTCGTAGTACAATTTGCCGCTGCAAAAAATAGCCGTTTCGACATTTTTAACATCCGTAACTAGCGGGTCGGCGTATACTTCGTGAAACGACCCGTCGGCCAAATCTTCAAGTGTCGAAATGGCTTTTGGATGCCTCAATAGCGACTTCGGTGTCATGATGATAAGCGGCTTACGAAAATCGCGTTTCATCTGACGGCGTAACACGTGAAATAAGTTGGCAGGCGTCGTGAGGTTGCACACTTGCATACTGTCGTCGGCTGAGAGCTGCAAAAACCGCTCAAGCCGCGCGCTGGAATGCTCAGGGCCTTGGCCCTCGTAGCCATGAGGTAAAAACAAGGTCAGCCCCACCATGCGGCCCCATTTTTCTTCACCACTTGATAAAAATTGATCGATGATAACTTGAGCACCATTGGCAAAATCACCGAATTGCGCCTCCCAAATGGTAAGAAACGTGGGGTCGGCGATGGCGTTGCCGTACTCAAATCCGAGCACCGCAGCTTCGGATAACGGCGAATTGTAAACGCAAAATTCGACGGGAGGGTTGACCTGCGCGAGAGGGCAAAATTCGGCATTTGTTTCGGTATCAAAGTAAACAGCATGGCGATGCGAAAAGGTGCCGCGCTTTGAATCTTGGCCGGAAAGACGTACCGATGTGCCTTCGAGGTTCAGCGAACCGTATGTCAATAGTTCAGCCATCCCCCAGTCAAGCGCGTTGTTGTCGAGCATGTGACGGCGGGCTTCAAGCAGCTTTTGCACTTTCGGATGAAGATGAAAATCTTTAGGCGGTGACGTTAAAATCTCGCCAATCTTAAGTAAATCTTTTTTTGAATACCGCGTATCCACCGATTTATCGAAGTCTTCGAGATGGCCGCGGCGAAATCCCTTCCAGAGCCCTTCAAGTACTGGGGGTTTAAATTCCGGCGGATTTTTTCGCGTGTCATCGAGTATTTTTTGAAGGTTGTCGATTTTTTCGTGCATCTCCTGCTCGGTTTTCTCTAGCGGCTGCACATTTTCTTTTGCCAATTGATCGGCGTAAATCGATTTTACTGTTGGATGAGATTTGATGTGTTCGTACATCACGGGCTGCGTAAATGCCGGTTCATCGCCTTCGTTATGACCGAAACGGCGGTAGCCCACCAAATCGATAACGACGTCTTGCCTGAATTGCTGGCGAAAGCGCAGCGCCAGATCGAGTGCACTCACGGAGGCTTCTGCGTCATCAGCGTTCACCAATATCGTAGGAGCTTTGATGGATTTTGCTGTATCAGCCGAGTATCGCGTCGATCGGTCGTCGCATGGCAGAGTTGTAAACCCGATTTGATTGTTGGTTATAATATGGAGTGTTCCGCCGACCGTGTACCCGTCGAGTTGTGAAAGTTGCAAAGTTTCGGCAACAATGCCTTGGCCGACAAAGGCTGCGTCACCATGAATAAGAACCGGCATCACTTTTTTTCGCTCGACGGTATCTTTGCGATAGCGTTGCTTGGCGCGCGCCATCCCTGTGGCGACTGGGTTGACAAATTCGAGGTGCGACGGATTAAATGCCAACGACACATGGCAAGGTCCGTTCGGCGTATCTTTTACGCACGAATAACCCAAGTGATATTTGACGTCACCGCTGTACCCGGAATTATCAATTACCCGGCCGTCAAAATCCGCAAATATAAGTTCAATGGCTTTACCCATGAAATTTGCGAGCACGTTCACGCGACCGCGATGAGCCATGCCGATCGCGATTTCTTCGATGCCCATGCGCGCCCCGCGTACGACGAGGTTTTCAAGCATCGGCATAAGAGTGTCGCAACCTTCGATTGAAAAACGTTTTGTTCCTACAAAGCGGGTATGAA
>JAJYHS010000013.1 GCA_021784635.1 bacterium | reverse complement strand
CCTTCTCGATCACCGTCATATCGTCGAACAGTGCGCTGTTCTGAAATAATCCACCAATATGACATCGAAACTCAGTCAACTCTTCATAACTAAGCGTGTTCAGGACCCGACCCAAGACCCGAACCTCGCCTTCGGTCGGTGAAATGAGACCCAAGATATGCTTCAACAAAACCGATTTGCCAGTGCCGCTAAAACCGATAATGGCCGTAATCACGCCACGAGGAACTGTCAGTTCAAGATCGTTGAGCACGTACTCACGGCCATCAAACGTTTTTTTCAAATGATGTATTTCTACGGCCGCATCCATTTTTACCTGATTCCCGCAATTTTGTAGTAAAACCGAATTACGTTGGTCATAAAAAAGTTCATAACAATGATCAGCACCATGCTGTATACGACGCCGCTGTTTGTCGCTTCGCCTACTCCTTTTGCTCCGCCTTTTGTCGTAAAGCCGCGATACGTGCATACAGTGGCAAAAATCAAACCAAAAACTGCTGCCTTCAAAAGCCCTTCGTAGATGTCGCGCGGGTGAAGCCATGCCTGAATCTTGTCGAAGAAAATCGCGCTCTCAACGCCCAATACTTTTACGCACAAAAGATAGGCGCCAGCCATTGCGACAAAATCAAAAATGGCGCACAAAAGCGGCATGGCCACCAGAGCCGCAACAATCCGCGGTGAAACAAGATATTGAACGGGGTTAATCCCCATAACTTCAAGTGCGTCAATTTGCTCGGAAACACGCATCGTACCAATTCTTGCAGACATGGCCCCGCCGGCGCGCGCCGCCACAATGAGTCCGGTAAGCACGGGCCCCAACTCACGGCTAATGCCAAGCGCCACCGTGGGACTCACAAGATTTGTCATATTCACCAAGTCAAAACCTAAAAATATTTGGTAAGCAAGCGCCATACCTGTAAATGCGCCGGTGAGAACAATGATCATCACCGATTCATTGCCGATAAACTCCATGTGTTTAATAAACTCACCGAAACGGGTTGGCTTTGCAAAAACAAGCTTGACCGCTTGAATGAAAAAAAGAACGGTTTTACCCGTCGCCACAAAAAAGTCATAGACGATTCTCCAGATACCGATAAAAAAATCGTCTATTTGCTCGTTGACTTGATTTCGAATTTTCATCCAAGCATCAAACATTTTTCATTTCTTTCATACATACACGCGCGGCACTCGCGCACTAAAGTTCGTCAATACTTCATACGGGATTGTCCCTGCTGCTTCGGCCAGTTCCAGTGCGGTAACTTGAGCGGCATGAACGCCCGACTCTTGCCGGCCGAGTACGACGATTTCGTCGCCAACTAACGGTGCAACGTCGGTTAGGTCGACCATCGAAAAATCCATACAAACGGTACCGGCCACGGGCACGCACTGGCCGCGAAAGACCATTTTAGATTTTGTTGAAAGCCGCCGCATGTAACCGTCAGCATATCCGATGGGTACAACACCGATCGTTGAATCGCGATTCACTTGATAGCGCCCACCATAAGAAACCGTCTCGCCTTTTGCAAGGTTTTGAATATGAACGATTTCGCTTACGACACGCATAACAGGACGCAAATCAATTGCCTCATAAACTGATTTTAAATTGTCACTCAACCCGTTAACGGGCGCTACAATACCATAGAGTGAAATTCCGGGTCTCGCTCCCCAATGCGTAAGGGTCGAGTGCGTCACATTTTGACGTATGTCATTCGACTCTAAAAATCTTGCCAAAAGTGCTGAGCTATTGAGCACGTGTGCCTTAACCTCGTCACTTTTAAACGATTCAAATATTTTAGAAAAAATCTGCAACTGTTTTGCCGTTCGGCCATTTTTTTGTAAAGCGTCGTCGCCCGACAAAAGATGCGTACAGACTCCCTTAAGAACCAGTTTCGGGTTTAAGACTCTAGCGCCGGCGCCGGGCGACGAAATTTGCGTTTGCGAAAAATAATCGCGCAGTTTGTTGACTTCACCAGGTGCAAAACCGAGACGATTCATTCCCGTGTTGAACTTCAGGTGAACGTTTACGGATGCTCCGAGCGCGCCCCGCGCCGTCTGTTCTTGAACCGCAGCCTCAAGCGCGCGCAGCGCCTCCCACGAACTTACGACAGGAGTGAGCTCATGGCGCACAACTGCGTCGGCCGAAGCGCGATCAACAAAGGGGCCAAATACGAGGAGATCGACCATAATACCACTTTCACGCAAACGAACAGCCTCCTCGACAAGCGCGACCCCGAAATGCTCGGCGCCTTCGTTAATCAGCTCACGCGCCACTTCAACATCACCGTGGCCATAGGCGTTGGCCTTAATCATCGGACAAAAAAAATCTTCCCGACTTACCATCGCACGCAAAACACGGTAATTGTGTCGAACATTTTTCAAACTGATTTCAGCGCGCAACGGGCGGAGTATTTCTTTCATTATTCACCAAAAAATCGGGCGTAAATCGAGGTGGCGTATTTGCAACTCCAACATGATCGGCGCCTTGCTTTTTGACCTCAATCAAAGCCCGCTCAGCCGAGCGCAACAGTTCTTCGGCGCCGTCGCTCAAACTTGGATATTCGCTGACACTTACTTGAACTGAAACCTTACCGACACTCCCCAAAATGGCCTTAAATTTAGACGTCACAAAAATTCGCCTCATTCTTTCAGCCACGATCATCGCCCCTGATTGCGAAGTGTGCGGCAAACAAACAACAAATAAATCGCGGGCGATTCTGCCGACCAGGTCATTAGTGCGGGTCAATTTATGCAGTATTTCGGCTATCGATTTGACAAAGTGCCGAACCGTTTCTGGAGGCACCTCGAGGGTCAAATCGTAAAAACGATCAACGGAAATAAAAACAAGTGAAACCGGCTTCTTAATTCGACGTGCGCGCGAAACCTCTTGCTCCAATTTTTGCCGAAAATAACCGGCGCTTAAAGCTTCGCAGTCGAGGTCGTAAATGGAAGTCCTGGCGAGTTTTTCTTGCAGCGATAAAACATGGCATCGCTGATTGGCAAATTTTTGCGCTAGTTGCATCTCGTAAGCGGCCGTACCGTATGAATCTTGATTTTCATGGCCGGCCAAATTTTGATTATCATTTGTCGCAAATACGAAAACACCCTGGGGGAGGTTGCCGTTTAACAGCGGTAAAATGAGTGCGTCTTTTCGGCATAGACCTTCGTTCACAAAATTTTGCAATGAGCTCAAGCGCCAAGGCTCTAAAAGTTGATCGGAATAGAAGCCGGGTTCTAGCGCCTGCAGGTCCAGCCCGACACCGTCGATGTAATTCGCTTCTAGGCCGATCGCCGATTCGGCAATCAGCGACCGTTTCGATTCGACGTATTTAAAATACACTGCGAGATCAGTACGCAGTTTCCGAACCCCCTCGCACAAAAATAACTGGATAAGTTCGTCTTGAGAAGTTGCCCTATTAGCCGTGCTAAAAAAATCGTCAAGGTTCAATCGTCACCTCGAACTTTTGCCTGTGGCATCTGTATAACGGACTCGTCTTTTGAATTTTCTGAAGCCGCCGAATCGCTTTCATCTGGCGACGGCGGTAGTATTTGGGCAATATCAGGCGGTACCGCTTTTGATTTTAGTTCCGCCGGCGTTTCACTTATTGCCGCTGGAATTTTACATACTATTTGAAATCCATTGTAGCTGACTGGTTCTACAGTTACTTCGCCGTTCATTTCGTTAATCCGCGCACGCGCCAGAGCGAGGTCGAGCCCGCCTTTTTTGTTTGCCTTAATTTGAAACGGCGCAAACAATTTACGGCGAATTTCCGGAGTCAACTCCCGCCCACAAGCTTCGATACGAAATTGGGCCATTCCTCCGAGTTTTTGCGCACTAAGCTTGAGCCGGCGATCGCTATCAGGAGACGAGTCGCTCAAATATTCACCGGCAAAGCCGAGCAGAGTCGCAAATGCCGATTTCAAACGCGTGAAATCCGCTTTCACGCGCAAATCAGGTTGAAAATTATCCTCAATTTGCACGCTTTGTTTCGTCAATGCCGGCTTTTTCACGGCGATCACAGCATTCAGAAGGCCCGACAAGTCGATGGCATCCAGCTTCAGCTCACTCGAGCGCGTCTCGCGTCCGAGAAACTCAACAAATTCACGAACGGATTTTACAATGTCGCTCAACTGCCGATGTGTATTAACGGCTTTAATACTTGGAGTAGACCCCGTTAGATGCGACTCGAGCACTTGTAAATATCCGGACATGGCAATCACGGGACCGCGTAAGAAATCGACAATTCCGCGCAAGAGGTCGTCTTGATCCAAGAGTGAATCCGCCGTTTTTTGTTGGGTCGGAGCTTCAACCCGGCTTTGGGTTTCGGCCTTGGTGTTCGCTTCAACAACGGCAGCCGCCTTCGTTTTTGCCAAACGGAGCTTCTCCTTCAACAGTGCCCGCTCGCGACGTTCAAACCCTAAGACCATAGCTGCAATCAACGCGAGCAGCAGCGCCGCCACAGCTGCAATTTCAAATGCCGGTAAAAACGCCGGCGCTAGAATATCGATCCAATCAGGCAATGTTCTTGTGGCGACAACGTACAAATTGCTGTTTGGTACATGTTCATAACCGCCAATAGCCTTTTTATAGCCAATCGAAAATGTTTCGATTTTTTCTGCCGACGGCGCCGCAATCATATCAGCGACGACAGGATGAGCGTTTATGTCCGAACCGACGTATTGCACTTCTGGATAACCGACCGCAATACCGGCTTGATTAACAACAAATAAATTGGAACGACCGCTCGGGTCGGCAAAAGGCGCCAGCGCGAATAATCCGGGCCCGGCGAAACCAACAGCAATTCGATTTTTCACTTTTGCGCCTGACACAACCCGCATTGGCACCGCGATGGCAAACAAAACTTGTTGGTTAGGCAACAGTAAGCGTTGCCAAAATACATCGCCCGGCTTCAGCGGGAATCCGCTCGACTGCTGCAAAACGTTTTGGGCCCAATCTTGAGTTATGTTGGGGACACGCGAACGCCACCAATTGATGTTCCAGTTGCCGTTCTCGTTAGGTGTCACTAGCGCCAAAGCGCGAAATTCGCTCGAAGCAAAAACTCGAGCGGGCGCCTGCGCATTCCACTCTTTGTTAATTAGGGCAGTGAGTTCGTCGCTCAAAGACCGGTTGAGTGCGACGCTCCACGAGCTAACGGCGTCCAGTAGATGGGTCACATCAACTCGCCGCGCGCTTCGCGTTTCGCTTGCAAATTTATTGGCTGCGATCCACCCGACTAATGTCGCCGTCACAAGCACGCCGACAAACAGAGTGACAATCAAAGGATGCCGAATTTTCATGATTCCCTTCTAGCAAAGCCAAGGCCCATCTAATTTTAAAGAGAGAACTGCTATTGCGGCAAGTTGCGAGCTGTAACAATTGCCTCCTCTTGACCGTGTGCGTCTCTTGGGCGCATAAGAAATCCGTCACAAACGAACAACACTCGCGGGGGAGCGCATGAACTCGCATTCACAATACGAACATTTTGATTTTTTAGTGATTGGATCTGGACTCGCAGGACTCGTTTTCGCTCTGAAAGCGGCGAATACGGGGCGAGTTCTGGTTATTAGCAAAACAAATCTTGAACTTTCAAATACCGAAAAGGCTCAAGGCGGAATCGCCGCTGTCATGAGCGATGTCCCAGACGATAGTCTAGAAAAACACACGCAAGATACGCTTGTCGCCGGCGCCGGTCTTTGCGACGAAAATGTAGTTCGCCACGTTGTCACTCAAGCCGCGAGCCGAATCCGCGATTTACAAGATTGGGGCGTTCAGTTTGATTTGGATAACAATCACAAGATCGCACTGGGCCGAGAAGGGGGCCACACCGCGCGACGAATTCTTCACGTTGCCGATCATACAGGGCTCGACATTCACCGCCAGGTGCTCGCACGTGTGCGCGCTAATCCCAACATCACACTCCGCGAAAATCACTTTGCAGTTGAACTGATCAGCCGACGCGAAGTCGACCCACATTACTTTGACCAAGATCAATGCCTTGGTGCTTATATCCTTGATAAGAAAACAAATGAAGTTTATGTGCAAACGGCAAGCTACACGGTACTTGCGACTGGGGGCGCGGGTAAAGTTTATCTTTACACCTCAAATTGGGAGGGTGCCACCGGCGATGGAATTGCGATGGCCCACCAACTCGGCGCGCGAGTCGCGAATATGGAATTCATGCAATTTCACCCGACATGCCTCTATCACTCTAGCTCACGCAATTTTTTAATCTCTGAAGCATTGCGCGGCGAAGGCGGCGAGCTAATTAACGATAAAGGTGAAGCGTTCATGAAAAAGCATCACCCGCTCGGGAGTCTTGCCCCTCGTGACATTGTGGCACGCTCCATAGATGCCGAAATGAAAAAATCTGGTGCTGATTGTGTTTTTCTCGACATGACTCATAAATCCGCCGAATTTTTGCGCGATCGATTTCCACAGATTTACAAACGTTGTTTTGAACTTGGCATCGATATGTCAAAAGAGCCAATTCCAGTTGTACCGGCGGCACATTACCTTTGCGGCGGCGTCAAGACGGATATTCACGGCCGAACTGACGTAGCCAACTTGTTTGCCGTTGGCGAAACCGCTTGCACCGGATTGCACGGTGCTAATCGCCTGGCTTCAAACTCGCTTCTTGAATGCCTTGTTTTTTCGCACAACGCCGCCGAATGGATTCGCGCCCACGATAATGACCGGATACGCAACAAAGAGGTAATCGAACACGCCGCAATTCCCGACTGGAACGATCGCCAAAAAAGGCGGGATTTTAGTCCGCAAACCGGGCAAATTGAGGGACAAAATACAGACGAACTCATTTTAGTTTCTCACATGTGGGATGAAATTCGCCGACTGATGTGGGCGTACGTCGGAATTGTTCGCACCAATCGCCGTCTCGAACGCGCGAAGCGTAGGCTTGCTAATATTTTGCAGGAGTTCGACGAATATTATTCGTCGTTTAAAACCAACGCCGACATTATTGAACTTCGCAATATTGCAACGGTTGCGAGCCTTACTGTCTCTCAGGCATTGGCGCGCAAAGAATCACGCGGAATACATTACAATTTAGATTATCCGTGATCAGTCATATTCGTCAGCTAAAGCCTCGCTTGTTTTTCGCCGCATAAAACGCATCATGCGCTTCAAATCGCTGCGACTTAGCGTCGGCCGTTTGCTGTTTGGGATCGTACCATGCGTAACTGAAGCTGGCGTTCGACCGTCATTGATTGTCCCAAAGGTATCAGACTTCTTTTGCATTAAAACGACTTTTTGGCGTCTTTGGTTTTTCGGTTGAATTTTGGGCGGCAAAGCTTGAACCGATGACGCCGGCAACGAAACGTAGTCAAAATTGACGAGTAGCAATCGCGTATGCGCGCGAACGTCGATTCTTTGGCGAGCGTATGACGAGACGCTAAACAGTAAAAATGCGGCTAAAAATCCCGTTTCTAGAATAGAAATGGCGAATTTCTGCTTATAATCGTCCTGTGGCTTCATACCTGAAAAGAAATGCATGATGAGTGCCAAATGCGTACGCAAAAATAGCGCCAAACCGCTGAGTCTAAATGAGAATATCCGTTCTTTAGAGCGTCGATCTTTTGTTGTGTTGTTTAAAAGTCGTACATGAGTCCCAAATCAAATACCAAAATCGTGCCCGGTTGCGAACTCACGGTCATATCAAACCGTGCCAATACGCTCGGCGTGATTTTGGTTAAAACACTTCCCGTAAAATACTCACCTAAAACAGTTTTGGCCCCCGTCACCATATCAGAGGTATATCGTGTTATATTGAGACCGATGCCCGTACCAAGTTCCAACGATTGAACGGGAATCTGCAAGCTGACTCCGCCGGCGACCTGTTGTAACGAAACTGCGCCGCCGTTGCCCGACGTATACGTCCCGTCAAAATATCCTCCATGCGATGCGCTTGTTGGCATGGGAGCAGACAGGCGCAGACCCCAAATCGTAAAAATGTTGTCTTGATTTGAAACGTCGTGAGGTAAAGCTCGCCCGTAAAATGCGCCAAATTGCCAGGAGTCGGCTTGACCGCCCGCTGACTGCGCAAAGGCTTTACCGGCAATGACTAAAAGAAAAGACAGAAATAAAACCAAAGTTGCGGTTCTGTACAACGAATTACCTCTCTGTGTCTCAACTGTTTTGTTGAATGCCACACTGTCATGGCCTAGGATATCCGTATCATGATCGAAAGGCTAGAGGGCACATTGCGGGGGTACCAAGACGTCGAGCTGTATTACCAGCTGTGGCGCCCCGGCGAAGACGAAAACATCGGCAGTTCACGCGGTCATTCGCCTTCAGCTGCGACCATCGTCGTGACTCACGGAATTGCCGAGCACTCTGACTGTTACGAGCGATTTGCTGAAGCCGTTACCAAACAAGGCTACACCGTATTCGCCTGGGATTTACGCGGGCATGGCCACTCCGACGGTAAACGCGGCTACGTTAACCGCTTTGAAGATTTCAGCGACGATCTTGAAGCCGTCACGCGATTTGTGAAATCCGAATTTTGGGATAAAAATACCCCGCTTTTTCTATTCGGCCACTCGATGGGCGGTCTTATCACCCTCAAACTTTTACTTGATCACTCGCCTTCCGATTTTTATGGTTTGATTTTGAGTTCACCGGCACTCGGCTTATCTCTAGAAGTGCCAAAAGTTAAAGAGTTAGCCGCTCACTGGCTTTCGGAGTGGCTCCCAAAAGTTACACTTTATAATGAAATTAAATTCGACGATCTTGTTCGTGATCAAAATTTAGTGAGGCAATATCAGG
>JAJYHS010000018.1 GCA_021784635.1 bacterium | reverse complement strand
AAGCAAGTGTCCCTTACCGCGACCGTCGTGGGAGCATTTGGCTATTCAACTATTATGTTACCCACGCCCACAAAAACGGCACTGTTTTTGGGACTTGTTTCAGCGACAACCGCCTATTTTCATAATCAAATCCGTTTTGCGCCCGCCCGGCGTTTTGCGCTCAAAATTAAGCCGTTTCAAAGCGGAGATGCGCTCGACCGCACCGCTCGTTCGTGCAGCAACATTTTAAAGACGCGATCGTAATAAAAATCGTAGCTCCAATTTTTAAATGACAAGAGTTTGAAATGACAAAAATCAGAACAGTCATGTCGTTTTTTCATATTGCTTCTCCACGAGTGGGGTCGAAACGCAACCGTAGAGTTGGCGCCAAGATTGCTACATGATCACCAATAGTGGAGAAATGCCGTCGGCTATCCCGCTAGCTGCAAAGATAAAGGAGTCCGTCATGGCCCATTTTGTCGATCTCGTATGCCCGCGATGTAAACAGATTATTGACGATGGTCGTTCGCGCGACGACGTCATTGTCTGCAACCATTGCGGTTATACACAAAATCATCACGAACAAGAATTGGATGAAAAACACGAGCGCCATCTCTTGGCTGTGACCCTCATTGGAGCAATACTTGCCATCGCCGGATTCATTCACTTTGTACAATGGGACCAATACGCGTTTGAAATCATCCCCCTTAAAATTGAGCAATGGACCCATCAAGCGTCGGCACATGACTTGCGCCAAATCGCCGATATTTGCCGCGCGCGATTGAAATACGAGTGCACAGAGACGGCCTTGACGGAATTGGTGCAAAAAGACCAAGCCAACCCGTCTAGCAAGAAAAATCTCTCTGCCTTATTTCAACTTGCCGATTTACAGCGCCAACTTGGGCAATCGGATTTAGCCATGGCTAATTTCAAACAGTATTTTTCTCTTGGGGGCACTAAACCCGCCGCCGACTTTTCTTATGCAAAACTTCTCGATGCCGCCGGTTTCTATAAAAATGCCCAAGTTTACTATCAGCGCACGCTCTTGGCCAAACCCGGAATTCTTCAGATTACCGTGATCCAACATTACGTTGCCATGCTTATGAAGATCCATGAGGTTAAACACGCGCTAAGCCTTATAAGATACGTTCGCAACCACACCGGCCCTGAAGGCGAAACGTTTATGGCACGCGAATATAATAAAATGACAGGGCAAATGTAGTTTTTCGTAGCCGGCGGGTAAACCAAACTGCGCTGGCCTGGCACAAAAACACTAACTTTGCGGTGCTGAAACCACAAAACCGCTCGATTTGAATTGCTCTTTATTGGTGACGCCCCACCATTTGTTTTGAATTAGAATTTGCCCGAGTACTCCACCGAGGCTGTTGCCGGGTCCAAGAAGCCATAATTGATCAGGCATAAATTCTTTAAGCGCTACAGCGACCGACGTGGTGAAGTCGTACATTGCATAAACTTGGTGCCCCAATGTGTATTCGTAAAGTGCGTGCGCGTCGGTTGAGTACGGCATCCATATATGCCCGCGGCCGTCAACTAAGGGGATTTTAGGAGGGCGAAACAGTTGCGACGAAATTGCCTCGAAAGCGCGCTGAGATGTATCGAACATGAGCTGCGTGTGAAAAGCGGCGTGATTGATAAGCTGAAATGGATAAATCGTCTCACGACCTTGGCTTCGGCTAACGGTCTCCGGTAAATTCTTTAGTAGAAAATCAAGCGCTCTTTTTTCGCCGGCAAGCACGACGTAGCCGCCAAGACGAATCGAAATATAGGCTTCGCCGGCATTTGCTGCCCGCGCACGCTCTAATACGTCATGGACAATCATCTCGCGGGCTGGATCAACTTGCCACTCCTCGTTCACAATTGGATATATGATTTGGCCCCCGACAATTTCCTCACGCATCATGCCACCCATTGTTTGAATCACATGAAAGGCACCCGTCCAATCGAGTGCCTCGCCAAACGCAAGGGCCAAATACCAACCCATAGAATTTCCGCATAACGCGACAATTTCATATTGTTCACGATTGATCGCCAAAAAATCACGATAGGCGCACGCGTAAATAAGCGGCGATGCATGTTCGCCGCGCGTGTGAAGCGACGGAGAAAATTTCGGCTTGTTATCGAGTTCTGAAATCGCCGGGTCGCCAAGGGCCACGCGCCGTTCATCAAGATCCGCCAAAAATTCTTGAAAACGTGCGGCCCATCCGCCGTTTCGGGCCCACTCGCGCGCGACCGAAGATGTTTCGCGTTTAAAATATCCCAAGCTCTCGCTCGTGTATGAACCGCGCCCAGGGCAAACGACGACGATTCTTTTTTTTCGCGGATTTGAAGTGGTCATTTCGCTCGTTCCCCTTGCGGCCCCATGAGATCTAACACCGCCGTGACGATTTCTGCCTTTTTAGGCAGACCCGCCGCCGCCGCTGGGCCAAGCGGAATAAAACAGTCGTCCGCCGCCACAACTTTTATCTTCGTCATCTGAGAATTACTGTTCAACCTTTCAACAATACCCGAAACAAGCGCTTCACTAAGACTGCCAGTTTTACGACATTCATCGACGATAAGAACGCGCCGAGATTTCGTGACTTCGCCCATTAAAGCCTCCCAATTAATAGGGGCAATCCAGCGCAAATCGACGATGCGAATACTGAGACCCAGTTTCTCCCGCAATTCGTTCTCAGCCTGGCGCGAACAGTAAAAACCGTTACCGTATGTAATAATTAGAACGTCGCGCTCACCTTGATATCGACCGGCACCCGTACTTTTATCGGAACCGGTGCTTTCAACGTTGTCATAAACGCCGAACTCCCCAACGGCGATTTCAGAATCAGCGGCATTAAGCGGCGGATAAACAAAACTCCACTCTTTATCGCCTTCAACATGCAAATCTTTCGTCATATAAAGTGCAATCGGCTCGATAAAAATAATCACGCGGCCATCGCGCTGCGCGAGCTTCACGCACGTCCGCATCATCCTCACTGCATCCGCGCCGTTTGACGGTACGGCAACGATCACGCCCGGCAGATCACGAAAAATCGCAAGCGAATTGTCGTTGTGAAAATGCCCGCCAAACCCTTTTTGATAGGCCAGACCCGCAATACGAACGACCATTGGATTGGTAAATTGACCGCGCGAAAAAAACGCGAGAGTTGAGGCCTCGCCACGAATCTGGTCTTCGGCATTATGCACGTATGCAAGAAATTGAATTTCAGGAATCGGCAAGAATCCATTCTGTGCAAACCCAAGCGCAGTACCTAAAATCGACGTTTCATCCAGTGGCGAATTAAACACACGACGCGGGCCGAATTTGGCAAATAGCCCGTCGGTCACATTGTAAACACCGCCTTTTTTAGCCACGTCTTCGCCGAAAATGACGGCGTTTGTGTATTGCGCCAAAATGTCGGCCAACCCATAATTGATTAGTTTTGCCATATGCTGAGGCGTGGTCGACATTTTCTCGAAATCGCGGCCGAACAATTCACGCCGGGCGCCTTCAGTCGGCGCCGGTGGCAACGGGCGCGGGCGCGTACAGGCGGTTAATGTTGCACGCACATCCTCAGGACGGGTCAATTTAGGCAATCGAATGACGTAACTCGAAATATTTCGTACGCGTTCTTTTACGTCTTGATAAAGCGCGAGAATTTCATCGGCTGAGAGCAAATTGTTTTCAAGAATCAATCGCGCCGAATGTAAAAGCGGATCATTGAATTCCGCTTCTTCAATTTCAGTCATCGAATGATAACTCCATTCGGGATCAGACCCGGCATGACCCAATAGTCGAACCGTCGACACGTGCAGAAAAACAGGTTTACGTTTCGTCCGCGCGTATTGTTCCGCCTCGCGTGTCACCTGGTGTAACTGGGCGAGATTGAGTCCGTCACCGTAAAAGTACTTAAATTGTGGTCGCGACGAAAACTGTGTTGCAATCCAATTTCGTGGGGTTGGAACAGAAATGCCCAGACCGTTATCTTCGCAAATAAAAACGATTGGAACTTGCAAACCCTGATACGAGGCGAGTGCCGCCGTATTAAATGCCGATTGAGCCGTGGCGTGATTGGCCGAAGCGTCGCCAAAACTGCACAATACGACACCGTCGGAGGGCATCTCACTTTGAATTTTCAAATCGCGTGCCCGCTGAATGGAAATGGCGGCTCCCACGGCTTTCGGTAAATGTGAAGCGATGGTACTCGTTTGCGGCGGCACAAGAAGCGGAAGACTGCCGAAAACTTTGTGCCTTCCCCCTGAAATCGGATCTTCGCTAGAGGCGACAAAACTTAAAAGTGCGTCATAGATCGGCGTTGCCCCTGGGAGCTGTTTCGCCCTTTGCGCCATAAAGGCGCCGCTACGGTAATGCAGAAATGCCATATCGGTAATGCGAAATACCTTACCAAAAACGGCGTTACCTTCATGCCCCGAACTGCCGATCGTGTAATAACACTGATTTTCGTTTTTCAGCTCGCGCGCACGCAGATCAAGAATGCGGCTGATCACTTGCGATTCAAATAGATCGATAAGTTCCGCATGAGTTAGGCCTGACTCGCTCAGTGCGGCAAGGGCACGCGCCGGCGGTAGGCGACCCTCCTTAACGAAAGTCAAAAAATTGCGATCGATAATTTCGGCGCGATTATACATAAAGCCCGTCTCACTGCTTGAGCTTACAAGGCTAAGGCGAAATCATGAAGCTGGCAAAATAATTTCAATCCCGCACAGCTTCAATGGCCTCTCGAGTAATGTACAGCACGTTCGACGCTAGTTTAGCTCCTGATAGAAATAGCACGCGAAGATAGCAGTCCCCTTCTTAACAACTTGGCCTTTTTTGCATAGAGGCAACTGGTTGGTTCCACACGTCAAGTCTTTGTCGAGATCAACCACAGTTAGCAAATAATTGTTAAACCGTCGCACTTCGCCCATAAGGTTGTTTTGATCATACAGTAACGGATCCGAATCGTTCGCTATCATCGTGGCCCAATCGCTCCAATTGGTTATCATATAATTTAATAGGGATGCGCGATCTAGTGATCCAGTATCAGTTAGAACTGCAACTTTTCGCTCAAGAACCTTTGGAAAGGCCGGGCCATCATCGGGGCCGGTTAATTTGCGAGTCGCGACAACTGCGGTTACGATGGGAGTGGTTGGAGTCCCCACATCAAAACATCGTCCGGCCATCGCTTTACCGTCCATTTCGCTGAACGGTACGGAAACCGCTGATTTATACCAAGTCGAAATGGCTTGATACGGTGTTGTGCCATTTTTAAGCCTCAATGCCTGAACATCGAAGGCATCAACTTTTGCACTCGCCAATGCCACGCTCGACAAGCTGAACGCCGCAACAAAAACCATTAAAAATTTAGTTCGCATAATTCCCCCTCGGCTGAACATTAGACCCTTCCCATTAAATGCCACGAATAAGGCAACGTGAGTGCGCTGTACAACGAAACGTTTGATTATTTATCAAATGAAATTATTTGCGCACTATTGAAAGCCGCCTCACGAAATTATTTCTTGAGCCAAATTCACGCGGCGCTGCAATTGACCAACGAACCAGTTATTGTTAGATGATCGGCACAGTTGAACAGCACAATTTAAAGGGAGGTTCTGTGAGAATAATGACGAGAAAATTGACATTGACCTGTGCATTAGGTTGCGCCATCGCATTGTTGACGGCGACTCATGCGCGCGCAATGAACGTAAGCACCAACGCGGGTATGTCTCAAGAAATGACAAACGCGACTTTGGCATATCTCGCCAGCAGCGGCACAACTCAAACGCCGTATCAAAAACTTGAAGCCCTCTACAACCGTGCGGCCCCCATGCAACTCCATCAATTTCTCACGCCCGAATCGCCAAACCTGGGATCTTGGGAGTGCTCTGGTCTTGTGCAACCCAATGAACCGGTCAGTAAAATGTGGATCAACACTGAAGTCCCAGCTTTAGTAACCGGCAAAATTGTAATTAGCAAAGCTGTGCCCGGTAATGGACCGCTCTTCCCAGGCGTCCCTGAAAAAGATCGTACCGTGCTTTTTATTACGAATATCCCGAACCACGGCTTTTTTGCCGTTTCGGCAAAAGAACTTGGCCAATTGTTTGTAAAATATAAGTTTAATCTGGTGGCCTACCCCGGGGTTAGCGTAACTAATTTAATGTATGCAAGCGATACCGCCTCATGGGCCACTGACACTTATCGCACGATCAATGGTTTAACCATCGTAAAGCAATTCACCGCGAACAAAAAATATGCAAAGAATTATAACGGCTACTCGTACTGCTGGGAGCAAAAGCCTAAGCCGAGCGGCAATTAAAACGAGCGCCTATAAAAAATAAACTCGCCGACGCGCCACAAGCTTGCACGCTGATAGCGCCTATGCATAAAATGTCACGAACCTAGAAAAAAGGATCGCATATGGCCGCCTATGAATCGCTCAACTACATGGATTTTGACAGTCTGCTTTCCGAAGACGAACTGATGGTTCGCCAGTCCGTACGCGATTTTGTGACCAAAGAAGTGAACCCCGTTCTACAAGAGGCGAATCGCACCGAGACTTTTCCGAAACATTTGATCCCACGATTTGCCGAGATGTGCCTACTCGGTTCAAACCTCGAAGGCTACGGTTGCCCCGGGCTTGGTCAAGTCGCCTACGGGCTTTTGATGCAAGAGCTTGAACGCGGTGATTCGGGCATTCGTTCATTTTGCTCCGTACAAGGGGCGCTCGTCATGTACCCCATTCATACTTATGGCAGTGAAGAACAAAAAGAAAAATATCTGCCGAAACTCGCCCGCGCTGAACTCATCGGCTGCTTCGGCCTCACCGAGCCGGACGCGGGATCAAACCCCGGCGGGATGCGCACGAAAGCTGAAAAAGTTAAAGGCGGCTACAAACTCAACGGCAACAAAATGTGGATCACAAATGGCTGCATTGCGGACCTTGCTGTCGTGTGGGCGAAACTCGACGGTGAAGTTCGTGGATTTATCGTTGATACGAAAACCCCCGGATTTTCAACTTCGACCATGAAAGGCAAATTCTCGCTGCGCGTGAGTGTGACAAGTGAACTGCACATGAAAGATTGTGTCGTTCCTGAAGAGAACATGCTACCGAAGGCGAAAGGGCTAAAAGGGCCGCTGTCTTGTCTCACGCAAGCACGCTACGGTATCGCATGGGGAGTGCTTGGTGCAGCTAACGCCTGCTATCACACGGCACTCAATTACGCCAAAGAACGCGAACTCTTCGATGGCAAACCGCTAGCCGCCTACCAACTTGCGCAAGCCAAACTCGTGCGCATGGCCACCGAAATTACGAAGGGTCAGCTACTTGCGCTGCAACTGGGTCGATTAAAAGAGCGTGGCGAAATGAAACCGCACCACGTCTCGATGGCAAAAGGCAACAACTGCCGCATGGCTCTCGAAGTGGCACGTGACGCGCGGGATATGCTCGGCGCAAACGGCATTATCGACGAGTATCCTGTTATTCGCCATATGATGAACCTTGAAACGGTCAATACGTACGAAGGTACCGAAGACATCCACCGGCTCGTTGTCGGCGAAGCCGTAACCGGTTTACCCGCCTATCGATAAAATTCTACCGTTGTTTTACTTTGGTTCATTTGAAAAAAATCGAACGTACAAACCAATATTGAACGACGTGATCGCGCCGTAAATTAAAAATGGCGCCGCTAAAATATCGGCATTGAAGAATAACCCTGACATTGCCGAACCGGCTGCCGAGGCGACAAGCCTCGCCACTTGATTTATAGCCAGAGATCGCCCGTATTCGTCACCCTGTACGCGATCGGTAAGCGCGGTTTGTTGAACAGGTACGCCAACCACTCGCAATGCCCGCGAGGCCAAATAAACAAAAATAGAAAATGGTAAAACGCGCACAAACGGAAATAAAACTAACAGAACGGCGCCCGCTCCGCGCGTGACCGCAATTGTTTTAACAAAACCCATCCGTCGCTCCAACGTAGGAGCAAACAGTAACGTAACGGCCGCTACGACTCCCGCAACAAATCCCCATGTCGCCATACGCTCTTTGGGCATGTGATAAACCAACACAAAAAACGGAATCATGAATGGATTGACCATCCCTTGCGACATACCGTTAAAAATGCCAGTTAATGAAAACTTTCCGATGACGACTTTGCTTTTGATTTTCTTCAAGGTGCCGCGCGGTGATTCTAATTTCAGACCCAAAACAGGAATAGTGGCCAGTAGCGAAAAAACAAGCGCCACCATAAAACCGTGCTCAATCGAGAAAAACCGGGTCAACGCCATACCACACGCCGCGCTGATACCACCCGTAAACGCAAGTAGCGAAAACGTATGTGTGCGCTTATCCGACGGTGAAATATCACTAACCACAGCGCTTTGAATGGGCTGAATGGCACCGCCAATTCCACCACCGGCCAGCGAGCCAGTGCCCGAAAATCCACCGATTATTGCCGCAATAAAAATGACCCACGTATTCGACGACAAAACAATCATTAAAATGCTGACCGGCAATAGAAGCGACGACATCAAGAACGTCGCCTTGCGGCCCCAAACGTCGGCGAGAATTCCAATACCAAGCGCACAAATTCCTGTTCCGATTGCGGCCGCTGTATACACGAAACCAAGACCGATTGGCCGCCAGTGCAACGTCTTTAATATTAAATACGGAAATAAAAGCGCGACCATGCCAGCCGCAAAATTACGAAAAATTCTAAACAAAATAAGCCTAAAAATACAGTCAGAGCGTGTTGTGTCTGTCAAGCCAGTCCGTTGGAATCCGACGCTATTTCGTTCGCCCCCACGTTGCCGT
>JAJYHS010000105.1 GCA_021784635.1 bacterium | reverse complement strand
GATCTACCAGGCGCTATCCTACCGTGCCGATTTTAAAACAATTACATTCACGGCCACAGTAGAACAGTCTGCGTTCCGGGGGGGGACTATGATCGGTTCAGTTTATAAAAGGTCTTGCTTTAAATTTTTAGTAGTCACTTTATTACTTGGAGTTTTGACTCCATTATTGGCATATGCGGCGCCACCAAGGCGGATTCTAAAAGCCGGACATAAAGCCAACTATATAAAAAAGCAGATTGCGGATATTCGGTTCGGAACGGCAAAAAAAGAAGCGTTTCAGAAACAGGTTCACGCTGTTGCCAAAACGTTAAACGGCCAAATTCTCGGGCAAGAAAAAACCGTCGCTGTTTTGCAAGACCGATTATTGCAATATATCGAGTCATTTCCGAACCGAACCGGCGAACCTGTTGCACTTAACTTAATCGGTCTACCTGGAGTTGGCAAAACGGGGATGCTGAAATCGCTTGAGTCAATCGGTCTACCTCTTGTGATCTTTAATGCCCAAGATTACGCGTCTAATGAAGGTAACCGAAGTTTTGCTAACGATTTATTTCTGTCCCTTATTAATCACGGAGCGCTTCGAGTAGTGAATGGGAATTGGGTTGTTAACGAGCCGCTTGTTGTTGTCATTGATGAGTTGGATAAAGTGCCGGAAATCGACACGAGCAAAAACGAAAAAACGCAGACTTTGATCGGCACCATCAACTCAATTCTTTCAGAAGGAGCCTTCAGTGCTAGCGGGATAAACGTAAATGTGTCGAATTTGATGCTGATTACGACGATGAATTTTTCGCCAAATGATATCGAGTTATTCACCTCAAAAGTATTGGGCGAAAATAAGAATTTTTACGATTTATCGATCGATGATTTTTTGAAGTTCGACCAATGGATTCGGACCCAACCGAGCGCGCGCTATCGCGTTCTATCTAAGATGTTTCGCTCAAATACGGTTAGCCGGTTGGCGCCGAACACGGTTATTGTGCAGCCGTTGAGCCGAGCGGTTTACGAACGCATTATTAAATTGGTAGTCGACTCCACGGCACA
Organism: bacterium; assembly: GCA_021784635.1. Classification (GTDB taxonomy): domain Bacteria; phylum Bdellovibrionota; class Bdellovibrionia; order Bdellovibrionales; family UBA1609; genus RBG-16-40-8. Next base: position 7,890 of record JAJYHS010000105.1, on the reverse strand, counting down.
ATCGGCAGAAAAAAAATCCGTACGCGTGAATTTTGATTCGTCCTTCGTTGATTTTCTGAATACTCATGCGATTTACGCGCCATCAGGGGCGAGAGAAACTATATTTAGAGTTAGGGCTCTTGCGGAGCAACTCATTAACTTTGGTACCAAAGCCAAGGACCCTCACGGAGACGCAACAGTCGACCGGCCGAGAGATTTAAATATTTCAATAGTTAATAACGTTGCCCATATTCAGGTAACTCCATTAGTGAACAGGGATGGATTATTAAAGAAACGGGATTCATTTACTATCGAGGCGGCCTACGACCCGGGTGCAAAGCTGTTTTTAGCGCCCAAAAATTTGGCAATGCAAAAGCCGCGATATCCAAACAAAACGCGGCAACCGAGAGTTACGAAGAAGGATGTGTTAGCCGCGCGATATCCTCCGACCGCAAATATCAGTAGTGACATATATGACAAGATTAATTCCGTTCTGCTGGGGCAAAAGGATGCTGCCGGACTTGTACTTGATGACATGAAAAAATATTTGAGTCGGCCAGGGCCGGCGACACTTGAGCCATCGGCGCGCATTTTGAGCGGGTTTCCGGGCATTGGTAAAACAGAACTCGTGAAGAACGTGGCCGAACAGCTTCAACTGCCGGTTGTTAAGGTTAACCTACAGCAGTTTGCCTCTGATTCGCCCGATACAGTTAAAGATTTTGTGGCGTATTTGAACGAAAACATCACAGCGGCACGAATGCAATCCGTTAAATCGGGTCATGCCGGCAAATATATTTTATTGTTAGAAGAACTCGATAAAGTTTTTGAAGTCGACCCGCAGACCGGTACGTTTGTTAATCGACCCATTATGGGCGTGATTAAAGATCTTCTGGGCGACGGTCAAATTACGACATCGTCCCGTATTGGCGCGGGCGCGCGTATCGACATTCGCGACGCGTTTATTATGGTTACAATGAATTTTTCGGTCGATCGGTTTGGTTTTAAGGCCGACCCGCGATTGACGTCAATTCGCGATGTCATGAGGGCGTGGCGCAAACTAAGTTTTTCACCAATGGCGCTCAAAGAACTTTTGGGAACAATGTTTTTGCCCGAAACCGTGAGCCGGATGATGTCGCGTTTTACCGTAATGAAACCTCTTGATCAAAACGACTTTCGCGAACTCATTCGCCGGCAAGTCGAACGTGTGGTTCGATCTCGGTTGCTCGATTCAAACGGCAGAAATGTCGCTAAAATTGATGTCGAATTAGCGCCGAACTACGAAAAATATCTTGAACAAGAGACGGTTATCCCTTCAGAGGGGGGCCGCTATACTGTCGTTTCGGTGCAAAATAAAATTGCTTCAGATTTAGAAGCCGCATTACAAAATCTGCCGCGGCGGAAAGAAATCGAGGCGGAGCCGCTAAAGATCATTCTCGATTATGATTTCGCCACTTCTGAGGTCGCCGTAAAAATGGTTCCGCTTGAAAAAGGCGGGGAGAAACCAGTTGAAGACGTTTTGCGCCGAAGGGTCGCTCTACAATTTCCATCGTCGGAGCTAAAAGGAAAAATTCCAGCCCAACGCTTGTGGATCGCCGCTCACGAATTTGGCCATGCCTATATGGGGCTGCGGTTGGGTCTTGCGATTGAAAATGTGGTCGTTGTTCCACCAACACCTGGAGTTGGGGGTTACGTCAAATTTGCCGCCGGTTCCGGTGCTGAGGGCAATTCGGCACGCAATATGATTTTTTCAGTCTATTCGGCGCTTGCTTCACGAGCATTCGAACGCATCGTCATGAGCCCGAATCCGAGTAACGACACAAGCGTTCTTGATGTGACAAGTGGGCCGTCCAGCGATATCCGTCAGGCGACCTATCAACTTTACACCGCAATTTACGAACTTGGATTTGACCCTCAGGGCGGCACTGTCGACACCAATTTTAATTTAGGCGTTGGACGTTATGCGAGTATCGACAACATGCCCGGTAAATTGGTTGAGAATTTGGGTCAGTTAATGCGGGCCATGGAGAACTATATGGTTTCTGATTTTCTAAATCTGCATCCAAAAGAGTGGTATGTTGAAAAAATATTGGCGCTCGCGCGAAAAGGGGAAATGAACGGCGAAGAGTTTACCCGGTTAGTGGGTTTTGAGCCGGTTAACGGTAATACCGGCCATTTGACGGATCATATTCGGCGTTTTTTTGGCGAATCGGCGGTGGAGTCGGCGGATAGTCCGACGCAACAAAGAGTTCTCGAAGCGCAAAACGCGTACATTTCCGAGTTTATTAAATTACTTCGCGAAAAATTGCATTCTAAGACGGAATCAGACTGTGCAAATATTTTGCAGGGTGCGTAATCAGTTTCGCTCAGCCGACAATGAAGCGGTAACCGGCTCCTACGACTGTTTCGATTTTGCACTTCGAGTTGCTGATTTTCTTTCGAAGGTGGGCTACGTGCGTATCAACCGTGCGATCTGTGACGGATACGTCGTATCCCCACACGTCGTTAAGCAGAGTCTCTCGCATAAGGACGTGTTCGGGTGCCTTTGCAAAATACGTGAGAAGTCGAAACTCAAGGGTTGTGAGATCAAGCGGCTCAGCGGATTTGGACCCGACCAACCGTACTTTTTGTTTTAGCAAGTCAAGTTCGAGATCGCCCACTTTGATCGTCTCGCTACGGCTCGCGTCTTTCTCAAATTTTCGAAGGCGTGCTGCAACCCGGGCTTTAAGTTCGATGGGATCAAACGGCTTCGTCACAAAATCTTCGGCGCCAACGGAAAAGGCCATGACTTTGTTCGCCGTGTCCGCGCGCGCACTTAGAATCATAACCGGCGTTGATCGTGTTTCGGGTTTTCCGGCAAGTTCGGCCAGAAATCTCAAACCATCTCCGTCAGGCAAACCAATATCCAATATGATCATTTGAAAAGGCTGCTTGTTTAAAGCCAGTGCTGCGTCTCTGAGAGTTGAACAGAAAATCGTATGATATTCTTCAAGGCTTGATTCAAGCAAGATCCGGATTTCCGGGCTGTCTTCAATGACAAGAATATCTTTGGCCATGACGATCCTATACTACAGCGGATTTAGTTGTACAATGCTTCGATCTCGGCGCAATATTTCTGGTCGCAAACTTTGCGTTTTACCTTTAAGCTCGGCGTAAGTTCGCCACTATCAATAGTGAACTCGCCCGGTAAAATCGCAAATTTTTTGATCGACTCGTGGCTGGCAAGACGGGAATTTACGTCGGCAACAGCGTCCTTTATTAAATTATAGATTGCTGAATTTTTCGTCAGATCGCCTTGACTCGCATACTCGATGTTTTCGCTAGCGGCAAATTTTTTGATCGTTGCCCAATTTAAAGTGATTAGTGCGATTATATATTTCTTTTTGTCGCCGTGAATGAGCACGTTCGAAATGTACGGGTTTGATTTTAATAAATTTTCAAGTTTTTGCGGGGCAACGTATTTGCCATTTGCCGTTTTAATTAAATCTTTCTTGCGATCTGTAATTCGTAAAAAGCCATCGTCGTCAAGAAAACCAATATCGCCAGTTTTAAAAAAGTCACCGGCAAATACCTCGTTTGTCGCGGCTTCGTTGTTATAATATTCACGCATAACCTTTTTCGATTTAACTAAAATTTCACCGTCTTCGGCGAATTTTATTGTTACGTCGCCAATGGGGCGGCCGACGGTACCGATTTTATACGCGATTGGGGTATTAAATGCGACCCCAGCGGTCGTTTCAGTTAAGCCGTAGCCTTCGCAGATAAGAAGCCCGAGTCCGTGAAAAAATCGTGCAATGTCTTCGCTGAGCGGCGCTCCGCCTGAGACGGCAAAACGAAGCCGCCCGCCCAGGTTTTCTCTGACTTTAGAAAAAACCAATGTGTCGGCAATTTTGTGCTCAAGCAAAAGTGGTAAATTTAGCGGCGATCTATTTTGTTCGGCTTCGCTCACTTTTTGGCCAATTGCAAATGCACGGTCGAACACCCGCTTTTTCGTTTTGTTGTTTTCGATTTGCGCAAGAAGGCTTGCATATATTTTCTCAAAAATGCGCGGAACAGAAATTATAAAAGTCGGTTTTACTTCAATGAGATTTGCGCGAATTTTTTCTATACTTTCAGCAAACGCGAGAAGGTAGCCGGCGTAGACATTACCCCAGGCTTCGAGTCGGCCAAGAATGTGGGAGTAAGGTAAAAAACTGAGGCTTACGTCTTCGTGGGTGACGGCGACAATTGAAAACGCGTCCGTCACTTCACTCATTATTTGTTCGTGGCAAAGTACAACGCCTTTAGGTGAACCCGTTGTGCCGGACGTGTAGACGAGCGTTGCCAAATCGTCGAGCTTAACTTCGCGCGCGCGGTCGAAATAAGTTCGCGAATCCGCTTTAAGTTGTTCCCGGCCCGTTTCGAGCATTTCAGACCAAACCATATGTGTCGGTGAACTCGCCGCTGAAGTGTAGCTCTTACTTTCAAAAGTTTTGGCGTCGATTCCGATGAGTAATTTGATATCGGGCAGCGGCCCTTTTAGGCGCCGCCATTTTTCATATTGATTGGCGTTTTCAACAATGACGGCCGAAGCCCCGGAATTTTTAATTATAAAATCCATGTCGTCATCGGTGTTATTCGGATAGACGGGGACTGTCACAGCGCCGACCCCCATAATAGCAAGATCAGCGATAATCCACTCCGGCCGTGTCGACGAAATTATGGCGATGCGGTCCCCGGGCATAATGCCGGACGTGATGAGCGCCGCACCAAATGCCTCGATGAGGGCGACGTATTCCCGCCAATTGTAGCGTATCCAGCGGCCCTGATCTTTGAATTGAATAGCCGGAAAATCGGCGTATTTTTCGCGCCGCTCGAGCAAGTAATTAAATAGAGTCTGCATGGCCCAGAACGTGCCAGAATTTTTGAAAAAAGAAAAGGTTTTACCGACTGGCCGGGCGACGGCCGCTGTGCAGGCGCAGAATAATCGCTAAATGTTGGTTCTGCTCTAGGCGAACGGTGCGCTCCGCCCAAGAGCCCGTAATGGGGTTGATCGCTCGTATTGTGACGGGGGAGTTAGCCGGTATAGCGTAATCGCTCAGCGGCAGATCGCTGTCGCTGAGTCGGCGGCCGTTAATATAAATATGCGTATAAATCGGCGGCCTGACATCCACGTCAATGTAACCGATTAACGCTGGTTGAAGTGTCGCGGTAAAAGTCGGGCCAGTCATTTTGAAGTTGAGGTTATACTTGTTGTAATCAAGGTATCGATCAAGCGACAACCGTATTGAAAAACGTTGATTCGTCGGAACGTTGACCACCCCAGGGGTGGTTTGGCCGGTGTCGGTGCCATTGACATAAATTTCCGCGCCCGACGGTACGCTGTTGACGGTCAGCCCCGCCGTCGGTGGAGTTGGCAGAATCGTCGGCTTTTCGGGTGACACAGAAGCCAACCCGACCGCTGTGTCGAGAGCCGAAGTATTGATGCGAATCGAATTGTTCGGCAGTGAAGCGGGCGTCGGTGAATTTTGCGCAACTCCGAATAGGTTGCGAACGACCATTTCGACATGATTTGTCTGCATCGGAAAATAATTCGCAACGACAACGTAAGTAACAATCATCGCGGCAAGAAAAATCATTACATTTAGAGCTGGATTTGATGACGAGCGCTTATGCCTTTTGTGTTGTCGTCGCGGTTTATCTGGGCGAAACGGGGCCGGAGTGTCAGATTCAAGAGTCGCGTTTGGCGTTACAAGCGGGCTGTCATTTGACAAATTCATCGGCATTTTGCCGGTTACAACGATCTGCTGTTGCAAATTCTGCGACAAAAGACTTGCGTTTAGCAAGGGCGCGCCATTTTCCGCAGTTGGCAGTTCAATCTGCTTTTTCTCGCCTGTGCTCTCCGCAACGGGCGGCTTTGTGACTGTCCCTTCTGGGATGTCTGACTCGCTAAACGTTTCGGTTTCGGTGACGGAAGGTTCGCCTTCCGCTTTCATTGTTTGAATTGACTGAATGCTTACTCCTGTGCCAGCGCGGATGGAGTTTTTAGAGGTCTTCATCGTCGGCATTTGCGGAAATGAAGTCACCATCGTTTTTTCGCCTTCGCCTTTGACAACGGCCGGGCGAAACGGGATTTTCGCGTATTCGACTTGCCGGCTACGGAGTTCAATAATTTCGTCCGTATAAAGCGTTTTAATAAAAACTGAAAAATCATGCGGTGAAAAGTCAGGGTATTGTCGATTTAAAAACCGGTTGAGATCCCGGTGCATTGCCGCAGCCGTTTGGTAGCGCAAGTTACGATCACGCGTCAGCGCCTTCATCACAATTCGTTCTAATTCGGGCGAAACAGTCGGATTAAGTTTCGCAAGAGAAGGTACATTGCATTCACGAATTTTACGAAGTGTATTGATTTCGTTATTGGCAATAAAAAGTCGGTCGTTGGCGAGAAGCTCCCACAGCACGATGCCGAGAGAAAAGACGTCGGTTCGTAAATCGGTAGGTTGGCCCTCTGCTTGTTCCGGGCTCATATAGCCAAATTTGCCTTTGAGCGTACCGGAACGGGTTTTTTCGATTTGACTTTCGGCTTTGGCGATACCGAAGTCGATGATTTTCACTTCCCCTTCGAAACTAATCATTATGTTTTGCGGACTCATGTCACGGTGGATGATATTGAGCGGTTTGCCGGTCGCGCTGTTGAGACTGCGGTGCGCGTGATCGAGCCCCGCAGCGACCTCTTTAATCATGTAGACGATTTGATCGAGTGAAAATTTATGCGAAGAACCTTTCATTTTGTTGAGAATTTGTCGAAGGTTTCGCCCTTCGACAAAATCCATCACCAAAAAAAGTTGGTTCTTTTCTTGCCCGAGTTCGTATATCGAAACAATATTACCGTGCGACAGATTCATCGCGATTGTCGCCTCGTCTTTGAACATTTGTAAAAACTCAGGATTATCAGAATACTGCGCAAGAATCTTTTTGATCGCGACAAATTTGCCGATCCCGCCAGCCCCAGGGGCGCGCGCAAGCCACACCTCGGCCATCCCGCCGGTTGCGAATTTCTCAAGGAGAATATATTTGCCAAAATACTCGTATTTTTGCGACACTGGAGCCTGAAATCCTCCATCATAGGTATCGGAAAACTGGTGGTTTTAATGAAATGGATTGGCCTGACCGGAGGCATTGCGACCGGCAAAAGTACTGTTTCAGCTATTCTTCGCGACCTTGGTCGGTCCGTTATCGACGCCGATGTGCTGGCGCGCGATGTTGTGCGGCCCGGTTCGCCGGGGCTAGGCGAAATTATCAAGACATTTGGCGGGAATGTTTTAACGCCAAACGGGGAACTTGATCGTAAAAAATTGGGTGAAATCGTTTTTTCTGATGAGCACAAACGCGAACAGCTTGAGGCGATTTTACATCCATTGATAGAAGAAAAGCGCGCCGAAGCGCGCCGCGCGCTTGAGCGGCAAGGTTGTGAGCTTGCTTTTTATGACGTACCACTTTTGTTTGAAAAAAATTTGCAAGACGAATTCGACGCAACTGTTTTGGTTTATGCGCATCGAGACTTGCAAGCAAAACGACTGCGGGAGCGATCAGGCATGTCAGATGATGAGATTTCTCGCCGTTTGGGAGCGCAGTTGCCGATCGACGAAAAATTGCCGCGGGCAACCCATGTTTTGCGAAACGAAGGGTCGCTTGCCGATTTACGCCAGCAAGTGAAAGCATTGGTTGCGAAGTTAGAGTAATTTCGTAATTTGTGCGCGATTTTATTATGCGAACCCCTCTGTCAGCGTTGCTCGTTTATTTCGCGGTTTAGTTAAACTCATCGACGCAGTTTAGTTAAACCCGCCGTGTGTGCCGGTGAATTGGTGTTTGTAGCGGTATTCAAAGGCACGAATGGTCGGCCCACAGTTATAGAGCATGTGTTTCAGACACGCT
>JAJYHS010000093.1 GCA_021784635.1 bacterium | reverse complement strand
AATGTGAGCGTAACCTTGACCTTTGAGTTTTACTCCTGCAGGGGCGTTTGTCGCTAACCACTTGATATATGATTTTAATGCAATCATCACTTTCGAATTAAGCGCCGGCACATGACCTGATGTCGATTGAGATCCGTTTTCTGAAAAACGAAAGCAACCTTGAATTCTCATCCCCATGTCGTTGATTTTATGATTCTTGCGGCGATATTTCGGATAAATACCCCATGCGGCCCACATTGGAGCTGAATAGGGGCGACGGCCGCCATCGACATGACAATTAGTGCAACTCAAATTATCGCCAACATAATTGCGAGCAAACAGAGGAGTATGCGTAAAAATTAAATAGCCGAAGCGCACCGATTGGCCAAATTCACCTGTGGGAGTCTCCTCTACCAGCGGTGGCTGAAAAAAGCCTTTTGCGACGTCTGGTATCGATGGGGCAAGCGTAAAGCGGGCAGGGGTTTTATATTTCGAATTATCCGGCAATATTGAAAGATAAAAAGATACGGCCTTTATTTGTTGAACTGTGAGACTCCGCGCAATGTGAGACATCACACCGTCAACACCGCCTGGGCGCCGACCATCTTTGAACGCTTGCAATTGAGCTTGCAAATATTTCGCACTTTGCCCGGCAAGTGAAGGCGTATTAAAAAATCCGGTGTTGCCCGGACCATGACACGCTTCGCAACGTGGAACAGCCTTTGCCCATAACCCGTGATTGACGATTTCTTTACCGATCACCCAGCGACGCTTGAATTTCGAAATGTGAAGTAAGCGAATTCGTCTCGCGGGTACGGTCGGCAAAAAGTGAATCTGAGAAAAATAAGTTGCGATTACAACGATTTGTTTCGGCGTTAGATTTTTAACTATTTCTGACATGAGCGCGTTTTGTCGTTTTTTATCCGCAAATTCGTCGAGCTGTTGAATTAAATATCGCTTGGGGTCGCTCGCCAGTCTTGGAACTCCATCTGCTGAACCTCTGCGCCCGTTGACTCCGTGACAGGCGATACACGTTTGTTCGAATCCGCGTAGAGTTTTTTGCGGGGTCTTACTAAAATCGTTTGTTCTCGCCCAGGTAACGTTTGCGACTGTAACAATCGAAATCATTAAAACCCCGGCGGCAACCGAAACGTGTTTGATCATCTTATGGCATCTTTTTTGGCGGCAAAAATCCATAATACCTGTACAACGCCTGAGCTTGGCGGCTGAGCAAAAACCTCATAAATTCGCGAGCGGCTTTGGAGTGAGGCGCGTTTTTAATTTCTCCAGCGACGTAGACGACGGTTTTATTTTGCTTTCGGTTGATTCGGACAACCGATATATCATGATGAAGTATATACGAATGAAAATACGCTTCTGAGTACCACACAACGCCGGCATCACATTTTTTTTGCATGATCCTGATGGGAGTTTGCCGGTGATGAATGTGCGTTAAGAAGGTCGTCCCCTCGCGCACTTTCACCCAATAGACTTGGTGAACTAAATTTTGCCCGCCGGCTTTGCGAAGGGCCGGAATGATTGCGTGCCGGGCAATACCCTCCCAGTGCGGATCAGGCATGCACAGCCGCAAATTTTTATCAGCCAGTTGTGTCAGCCCTAAAATATGTTTCGGATTGCCTTTCTGCACCATGATCGCAAGTCGATTGCGGGCATAAGCTTCTGTTATCAAAAACCAATGGTGGGCTTTTTGCGCATTTTGTATGCCGCGTTTGCCGGCGGTTAAAACATCAGGGGTGAGTGAGACATGCATGTTGCCAAGCAATAACCCATGGCCGCTCGCGAACGCCTTGATGAGTCGTCCGGGCGGGAAGGTAAAAGCAACCACTCGGCGGTATTCGGGGTAGCGAAGTTGAAAGTCGCGCAACAATTGATTGACCAGCATATATTGATTACCGGCAAAAAAAACGACCAACTGTGGATTATTAATATCGCCGTGAATGTCCGGTACGTTCTCGAGACCGGGGACAGTAACTTGCGTACCGGAGTAAATGGGTTTGCTCCAAGGGGGTTGAGTACGAATCAACTCCCTTGAAAAATCAGACATATAACGTGAAGTTGCTCGGTTCCGGGCCAGAAGTGCTATTGGCATGAGCAACAAAATTGCGAAAATAAAAAAAATACGCATGGTCAACCTCGCGATCCTGTTATTATTGTTTCATGTAGGCGTAGCCCCAATCGCCGTAAATGACGACGGTAGCAAGTGCCGAAAGATCGATGCGGACACCTTTTTGAACCCAAGCGTGTTTGAAATGAAGATCGGCCAAGGCTTGCCCGCAAACATCAACCTGCACGCCGGCTTTTCTCAGTTGCGCAATAAGTTTTAAGTTCGGGTTGTCATGCCCATATTTTCTTTTATAAGCGCCGTTATTCAACACCGCAGCGGTGGCCGGACCGTGAACCATCGCCACAAAACGCAAATGGTTCAATGGCACTCCTGCTGAGGCAAACACGTTTACGGCGCGAGCCACGTGAACCAAGCCGGCATCGGGGTGCGACGAGTTTTTGATTTTTGAAGTCACGTCAAACAAGGCCTTATAGATTTTAGCTTTACTGGGTTGAACCGCCGCGTGCGGCAAAGGGTGCACGTGCCCGTACGAAATGGCTGGTGTGACCCACATCGGGGATTTTGCGCGGGCACTCAACGAAAACAAGGTTAAACTTAAAACGCAGACCGCAGAAAAACCAGACGAAATGAGTGATTTCATTCGATATGACTCCTTGATTGGTTGTTGATTCTTCTACAATGCCTTTTGCATATCAGAAAAAGTAATCGTATTATTGGATACGATATCAGATTTTCTGATATGTCGACGAAGCTCGAATGCTTCTTTGCTTTTGGCTGGCGAGGCGATAGTGCACACAAAACTTTCTGTCGATCCGAATCTGTTTGAGACATTTATGACTGTCGCAAACGTTGGCAAAGTGGCCCAGGCGGCAGTTCAAATGAATTTATCGCAGCCCGCAGTCACGGCAAAAGTTCGTAAACTTGAAGCTCAACTGGGAGTCATTCTTTTTAAACGCTCGGCCCATGGCGTAGAACTTACTGCAAAGGGTCAACAATTTTACGATCAAATTAGGTTGCTATGGCATGATCTTGATGGGGCAATTCAGAAACTTTCCGAACAAGTTCCTTCTGGTGAATTGACGTTAGGTGCCAGTACAACCATTGCGTCCGATGTGCTGCCTGAAATATTGTCGGCTTTCGCTCTACGCTTTGAAAAAATAGCGATTAAGCTAGAAGTGGGCAACACAGAAAAAATTCTTGAGGATCTTCGCTCAGGCGCCGTTTCGGTCGGGCTTGTCGAAGGTTTATCAAAGGCTCCGGGCATTCGGCTCGAACCGTTCGTTAGCGATGAACTTGTTGTTGTAGGTGCGATAAAATTTAAGTCGCAGTTAAAGTCGATAACGGACCTTACAAAGGTACCGATTTTGTGGCGCGAATCGGGTTCGGGTACAAGGGCGGTCATCGAACGTGCCCTTAAAAAAGCGGGCATAAGTAAGAAACAGTTGTCGTATCAATACGAAATGGCCAGCACGAATTCGATTAAATCAGCGGCTTGTCTTGGAATGGGCATCGCATTTTTATCGCGGTGGTCAATTCAAAACGAAGTATCGCTCGGTCAACTGATGGTCTTTTCGATTCCACCGCTAAATATTGCCCGCTCGTTTCATTGGGCATTGCCCGGCGGCGGACTTGGATCGGCCAACCTGTTCTATGAATTTGCGTGCAATTACGTGTCTACGGCCAGAGCCAAAATTGCACTAGCCTCAAACTGGTGGACCTGACCGGGATCGAACCGGTGACCTCTAACATGCCATGCTAGCGCTCTCCCAGCTGAGCTACAGGCCCACATTCCCAAATTTGTGACGAGAACAGATGCAAAGAACAGAATTTTTAACCTGCAAATGCGCCCCACGCAAGAAAATAAACGCCGCTACAACTTCATGTGAGAATGTGCCGTTTCCTTGCAATTTGCAGAACAGAGCCTAATATAAAAGCGATCGTGGGGGAGTCTCATGTTATTCAACGTTGATCGAATCCAATGTAAAACAGAGCTGAGCCGTATTGCTTATAGGTTGGCCTTTGCCGCTATGGTAGCGGTGGCTTTGGCGCTTACAGTAACGTCGTCCGCGCAAGCGAAAGATCTGACAAACCGGCTCGGTGTCGGATATGCCAATCAATTTTCAACGAATGTACCAAGCTTAGCTGTTCGCTATTATCCAGAGAAACATTTAGCGTTAGGGGCTGAACTTGGTGTCGATACTGAACAGGGCAATTCGCAGTTTGGTTTTCAAGTAAATGTCCACCGGATCGTATTTACCGAACCCAATCTTAATTTTTATATGGGCTCATCAGTTGGTCTCATTAGCACCCAAGCGAACGCGTCGACGACGCAATCGGGTTTTGAGCTTTCGGCTTTTGTCGGCACGGAGTTTTTTCTTGCCGGCCTGCCGAATTTAGGGTTCAGCATGGAGGCGGGTGTGGGCGTAACTTCAATCTCGAGCCAAGTTCGTGTACGCACTATTGCCGATTCACCCCTTCAAGCCGGGATGATTTTTTATTTCTGAAACGCCTGGCAATTGCGCGGGATAGCTCGGTCCGATCCCGCAGGAGCGACAGCTTCATTAAACTCTTGATCAAAATCTTGTTGAACAATGGCGGCTGGGCCGGAGAGTTTCACAATGACGCCAATTTCACGCGCTTTCTCAAGCGAATTGACCGAGAAATTTTCTGAGCCGATAAAAAATATTTTATGATCTACAATAATCAATTTTTGGTGCATATAAGGCGAAGTCGGACTTGCCGGATAGGGCATCATTTTAGCGACAAATTTTGGACTTGCGGCCTGATTCAATGCATTCAAAGCTCGCATGTTGAATCCTGGGTTCCAATTCATATCACACGAAGGCGTAATCACTCGCACTTGAACGCCTTCTTTTATTTTAGCAATTAATGCATCCACAATCTGCGTAAAAGGTTTTGGGTACTTTGGCGTTGGCACAAAATACGATAAATTTTCAACCGTCATATCAATTGAGGAATGAGCGGAATTGATCAACGCGAGAATCCGCTCAAGCGAGTTTTGCGGACTGACAATCAAATTTGGGCTCGTTAATCGCGCGCGGCCATCTTGACCATCCAACTCAAGCGCTGTCGAATTTTTTGCGTTTTCTTCGTCTAATTGAAAAAGGTTTGTTAAATCCGTAAGAACCTTCGGGTCATCTGTTTTGACGGCAAAATCGGCTTGATTGGGGTAATTTTGCGTCATGTTGAGGCTCATGATCCACGCGTAATCATCCGGTTGCCCGGCGTTAACAATAAAGGTCTTGGCGTGAGTGATCGAAAATTTTGGCGAAGCTCGAATGATCTGAATGTGCGTGCCTGAAGTCAGCTCATTAACGATACGCTCGTCGTGCCCTTGAAACATTCGGTCGTTAAAAATAATCGCAATTTTCACGCCGCGGGCATCTGCCGCGCGAAGCGCGTTGATGACGGCCGGATCGGACATCGAGTACATCCACATTTCTATGGAGTGAGTTTTTGGGTCATTAATGGCATCGATGACCCTCTGATGGCCATTTGGGCTAGGGTTTGCAAATGCGTCTTCAGCAACTATCCCGTTGGCTGGATACTGCCATTTATGTTGTGCCCACGCATATGTTAATCCGATTGCAAAGGTCGCAATTGCAAATATCAGAATCCGCGTAAATATTTTTTTGATTTTCATGAAACTTCGCCCCCGGTTTGCCGGCGAGATTAGCTTGAAATCCGCTCGATTCCCAACAATAATTGAACCCCACAGGAGGATTTTTAATCATGGCAAAGAGAATCGTGAAGTCGCCGAATGCTCCAGAGCCGATCGGGCCGTATTCACAAGCTATTGAAGTTGACGGTTTCTTATTTTGTTCCGGACAAATCGCACTCAACGCTAAGACGGGTGAAATTGTAGGCGGGGACGTCAAAGCCCAAACCGAGCAGGTGATGTTTAATATTGAAGCTGTCCTAGCGGCAGCAGATATGAAATTCGACAACGTGGTTAAAACAACGATCTTTATCACTAATATGGGCCTCGCGCGCCATGTCAACGAAGTGTACGGACGCCATTTCACGAAAAATCCGCCCGCCCGTTCAACCGTAGCCGTCGCAGGTCTACCGAAAGGCGTAAAAGTTGAAATTGAAGTGGTGGCCCGCCGAGTTTAAAAAATTACTGCGGATCGCCATACTTGGTTTTGTCGTCATTGGGGTTTGGTTTTGGCGCGACTGTGATCTTATAGCGCATCAAAAAATAACGTCATGGACGGGCACCGGACATGCCGATTGTGCCGTTGTTTTAACTGGGGGTCCTGGCCGCATACCGGAAGGTTTTAGTCTGCTTGCGCAACACCGTATTCGCAAATTGATTATTTCGGGTGTGTACCGGCGCGCGGATTTGCGATCGATCTTTCCGCAGTGGCCGTTTTATGGGTCCGTCGACGAACGCGATGTATTTTTAGAAAAACGGTCTCTCACAACGTACGGGAATGCCGAGCAAAGCCTGCACGTCGTTCAGTCGCTCCATTGCCGTGATTTCTTTCTTGTCACTTCACGCATGCACATGTATCGCAGTCTTCGCACGTTTCGCGCCGTATTTCCGAAAGATATTAAAATCATTCCAAGATCGGTTTCGGATGAAGAAATGCATCCCACATGGGGGTTGATTGTCGAAACGGTGAAAACTATGTTCTATGATCTTTGGGCGTATTGAGGAGTGACCGCGGTTGGATCTCGAAATTAAATTTTTTTACCGTTATTTTTTTTCGAAGCGTTCGGGCTCTATTGTGCGCAGTATGGCGCGCATTAGCTGGATCGCAACAATGGTCGGAGTTTTTTCGTTAATTGTTGTGGCCAGTATCATGAACGGATTTAATCGCAGTATTACGAGACGCCTATTGGCTGTTCAACCGCATATCATTGTCACCACCAATTCTGCCAATTTCAAAAAGGTCGGCAGCGTTTTAGCCAATTTTCATGTTCGAACTGAACCGTTTGTTCAACAAGACGTCATTGTTCGAAGTCTCGACGGCCGATTTTCTGGCGGAGTGATTAAAGGGACGACCGACAAAGGCGTTCACGATTTTCTTGAACGTTTGATGCGGCAAAACGATCGTGACACGCCACCGGTTGTTGATGACGTGGATTTTACCAAACTCGGGCCGAAGGATGTGATTTTAGGCAGCGATCTTGCCGCAAGCCTTAATGTATTTGAGGGCGATCGGGTGATGATTATACCGCCCATTTCGTTATTGGCACCGCCTGGTACGCCGCCACGATACGAGA
This sequence comes from bacterium, assembly GCA_021784635.1. GTDB lineage: Bacteria > Bdellovibrionota > Bdellovibrionia > Bdellovibrionales > UBA1609 > RBG-16-40-8. The sequence continues at coordinate 1,662 of JAJYHS010000093.1, read as the reverse complement.
TCATGCGCGTGCGCGACATTATCAATACGGACTTTGAAAGTATCGACTCAAGGTTGGTGCTCTACAGTTTGGGCAATCTGGCAACTGGGCTACGGGCTCCACTTCGCTTTCGGTCCCCCACGCAAGAAGAGCAAGGATATGACATTCGTCTGAAAAACCCCGACAATGCCGAAAACGTCGCATCGAAGATCCGCCAATCGCTCAAGAAAATTGGGGTGAAACACGCTCGTGTCGAAACTTGGGGAGATCGCAACCACGCCTTATTTTTAGCGCTCAAACTTGAAAAGGTCGCCATGATGACGTTTTTAGGCCTCAGCGTCCTAATCACGTCGTTTTCACTTATCACCGTGCTCATCATGCTTCTTTCGCAAAAACGAAAAGAGATTGGGCTGTTAATGGCCCTAGGTTTATCGCAGAAGTCGACTCAGAAACTTTTTTTGAAAATGGGATTAATTCTCTCCGGCGTCGGAATGTTTTTTGGTTTGCTTTTAGGTGTTGCCCTGAGTTTGTTTTTGTATTGGCATCCGCTACAAATTTTACCTGATGTTTACTACGATTCGTCGCTCCCGTCGCAAGTCCATTTCGGCTTCGTCGTAGCAGTGGCCGTCGGGTGTATGATTCTCGCATTTATATCTTCGTATTGGCCAGTCCGATATTACTTGAGCCGATCACCGGCGGAAAATCTACGGCAATTTACCGTCGATTAGTGCGGTCATTGTAATCTTTCCGTATTGTGGGTTATTGCGCCCTACGTTAATGTTGCGTCAATTGTAGCGCCATTGTGATGGCGCGGCCAAATTGAGGGTGTCATGGGGCGTTTGAACAGGGTAATTGTAGCCACTGCTGTAACATTAATGCTGACGCCGCAAACTCTCCGTGCAATTTCACTCAATCAAATTATCGGCGATGCGGTCATACATAATCCCGATCAACAAGCTAACGATATGACCGTTGAGTCGTATAAGCTCGATGCCGAAGGTACGCGCAAAGATGCTGTTTACCCGCAATTGAACATCAGCGCAGGTGAAACGCGAACACAGTACAACCAAACATTGCCAGGAACTAACGTAATGAATGCCGGCGTTTCGGCAACCGAGACGGTATACGATGGTGGCGCGGCGCTTGATAATGCGAAATCCCTAGCTTGGGAGGCGAAAGCGCAAAAGGCGCTGTACGATTCGACTGATCCTTATGTGCCGTACACAGCGGGCAGCGTAGCACAACAGGTTTTTAATTTGTATGTCGGTTGGGCGTCGTATCGAGCAACTCGCGATCTCTCACAAAAAGCCTATAATGAATTAGCGAAAGCTTTGCCCCTCACCAAAAGCGCAAGAGCCCTCGCGCTTTTAAATTCCGCGTTGCAGTCGCTCGAAGATCAAGTGAGCGCCGGCCAAAAAAACATGAAGTTTACGTTTGACGATCTTTGCTATTATTCGTTTACCAAGCTCCCGCCCGATATCGATACTTTTGAAGAGACCAACGCGCAGATGAAAGAAGTGCTGGCGCCCTATAAAAATGTCCAATACGCGATCAGTACGGCAAAAAAACGAAACTATGATTATTTATCTAGGCTCTACCAACTTAAACAGACAATTTACCAAGACGATGCCACTCGCGCGACGCTCACCCGGCCGGTAGTAACTATTTCGGTTGGTGACGGCT
>JAJYHS010000022.1 GCA_021784635.1 bacterium | reverse complement strand
TGAATATGTGCGCACGGCTCGCGCCAAAGGTTTGAGCGAAAAAATTGTCGTGTATAAACATGCATTGCGCAACGCCTTGATTCCGATCGTCACAGGGATGGGCGGATTTTTGGGAATATTCTTAGCGGGTTCTATTATCATCGAACAGATTTTTTCACTCGATGGTATCGGTCTTTTAGGTTACAACTCGGCACTCAGCCGCGACTACAACGTTCTAATGGCGCTTATTTTTATTTCAGCCGTATTAACGCTGTTTGGCCGACTTATCAGTGATTTGCTTTATGTTGTTGTCGACCCGCGCATTCACTTCGACGGGCGAGACGATGGTTAACGGTATGACAATAGTTGAAGGACATCGATGATCGAGCGCTGGGTACAAAATCCGCTGCTTTTAAAACGCATTCGCCGCTTTAAGAAAATGAAGCGGGCGGTTGTCGCGTCTTGGATTTTTGCTTTTATGCTCCTTTTGAGCCTGACGGCCAATTTGTGGGCAAATTCAAAACCGATTGTAATGGATTTTCACGGCAAGATTTATTGGCCCGTTTTTAAATCCTATTACCCCACAGTATTTGGCGAGAATAACAGGCTCATTACCAATTATCGCAAATTAAAACTTGGCAAAGGTGACTGGGCCATTTGGCCACCGGTTCGGTGGAACCCGTATGAAAGCAACTTGTCTGTTGCGAATTATCCATCCCCACCATCAAAGCAAAATTGGTTTGGAACAGATTCAAGCGGCCGCGACGTTCTATCACGTCTTATTTATGGATTTCGCTACAGTATTTCTTACGCACTTCTCGTATGGATCGCAACTTATGTTTTGGGGACAATTGCCGGTGCGATCATGGGATATTGGGGCGGGCCAATTGATTTGTGGGGCCAGCGTGTGGTTGAGGTTTTTGAATCGATGCCGGGGCTACTACTGCTCATCACATTAATTTCGATTTTCAGCGCGACCCTGCCTCTGTTGATTGTATTTACAACCATTTTCGGTTGGATGTCGATTTCGCTTTATATGCGCGCTGAGTTTTTACGTCTTCGCAATCGCGAGTTTGTTGAAAGCGCGCGCGCGCTCGGCGCCTCGCGCTGGCGAGTGATTTTTGGACACATTTTGCCAAATGCTTTGAGCCCAATTTTCACCTTCAGTTCGTTTTCTATCGCGAGTTCCATAGCTTCATTAGCCGCTTTGGATTATTTGGGATTTGGTCTTCCGCCGCCAACTCCGAGTTGGGGCGAGCTTTTAAATGAAGCTCAAAAGAACTTTACTATTGCCTGGTGGCTCGCGGTTTTTCCTTCGCTTGCGTTGTTTATTACGCTAGTTGTTCTGAATTTAATTGGTGAAGGAGTGCGTGAAGCATTCGATCCGCGCAAAGTGAGTTAGTCTAGGCTGACGTAGCGTCAAGGTCGCAAAAAACTGCAAATCAAAATTTAATCTTCGAGGTATGTATAACCAGCAAGGCCTTCTTCGTAATGTTTCATGAGAAGCCGTGCCTCGGTATGACTGAGAGAACCCGATAAAATTGATTGTTCGGTTGCCTTGCGCACAAGTTCAACAAGTTCAGACCGGCCGTAGTCGAGGTAACTCAAAACTTCAGTAACCGTGTCACCGTAAAGAACGTGGTCAACCGTGTAAGTGCCGTTTTCGTTGATCGTAATATGAACGGTATCTGTGTCGCCAAATAGATTGTGAAGATCGCCCAATATTTCTTGATAAGCTCCGGCAAGAAACGCTCCCAAATAATAGGGTTGACCGGGGATTAGATCGTGAACCTCGATATAGCCTTGTTCGCTGCCCGCGTCGGTGTCGATAAAATGTTCAAGTTTGCCGTCTGAATCGCAAGTCAGATCGGCAATGGTCGCGCGACGGTCAGGTCGTTCTTCTAATCGATGAATTGGCATTACCGGAAAAACTTGATTAACAGCCCATGAATCGGGCAGAGACTGAAACACAGAAAAATTACAAAAATACGTATCAGAGAGTTCTCTTTGTAAATTCCAATAAATGTCTTCGGCGTCGGCTCCCGCGTCTTTCGCAATTTTGGTCATCTTCGTTGAAATCGCCCAGTATAAATCTTCAGCTTTTGCGCGTTGTTCGAGACTGAGGCCGCCAAACGAAAAGAGTTGCAAGGTGTCGTTTTTCTTCTCAATGAGATCGTTATAAAACTCGTTGATATTTTTGTGATTCACATTTTCATAAATGTAGAGAAGGTCTTTGACGAGCAAAGAATCTTTTTTATCGATCGTAAACGGTAACGAATGTTTTTGTACTTCGTTCATGCCGAGCACGTCAAAAATCAAAATTGAACTGTGAGCCACGAGCGCACGACCGGATTCTGAAATGATATTGGGATGGGGTACGTTGCGTTCATCACAAATCGCTTGCAAAATTGACACGACGTCGTTGGCGTATTCCTGTTCACTGTAATTGGTCGAACTGTCTGTTTTTCCGGTACCATCGTAATCAACACCAAGACCGCCGCCGACATCGATATATTTGGGGGATGCGCCGAGGGTAAATAGTTCGGTAAAAAATCGAGCCGCTTCTTTAATAGATGCCTTAATCGCTTGAATCGAAGGCACCTGCGAACCGATGTGAAAGTGCAAAAGCTCGAGACAGTCGAGCATGTTTTCATTTTTTAAAATGTCGATCGCGTGCACAATTTCAGATGGAGTGAGCCCAAACTTCGATCGAGCTCCTGAAGACTCGACCCACTTGCCCGAACCTTGCGTATTAAGTTTGGCACGAAATCCGATCTTGGGTTTAATATTCAATTTTTTTGATGAAGCGATGATGATCGAAAGTTCGGCCAAACGATCAACAACGATAAACGTGCTACGCCCCAATTTTTGCGACAAAAGCGCCGTTTCAATATACTCGACGTCTTTAAAACCGTTGCAGATAATGTGCGCATGCGGGGTATCCATAAACGCGAGCGCAATCAAAAGTTCGGGTTTACTGCCGCACTCAAGTCCGAGACTATTTTCTTTACCGAAATCGACAATTTCTTCAAGAAGGTGGCGTTGCTGATTGACTTTAATCGGATAAACGCCCGTGTAGGTACCTTGAAAACCATTCTCTCGAATTGAGTTCTGAAAACACTGCGAGATAAGAGCCACACGGGTCTGAACTATGTTGGGAATTCGAACTAAAATCGGCGGGCGGACACCACGATCAACAAGATCTTGAACTAGGCGATGCAGATCAAGTCCTGGTTTGTCTTTAAATGCCGTCACTTCGACATTGCCGGAGGAGTTTATGCGAAAAAACCCTGAACCCCAACTGTTGATGCCGTAAAGCTCCGCACTTTTTTCAACCGACCAGCTCATATTTGGCTCGTGGCCCGTCTCCATTTCGAAGTTCACTTTAGTTCACTTCACAATCAAATTCAAAATTTTGCCAGGTTTATAAATGACCTTCGTTAATGCCATACTTCCTATGGCATTCGCAACTGTATTTATCGATTTTGCCAACTTTATCGCTTCTTCTTCGGTTGTAGTGGCGCTCACTCGAATGCTCCCGCGGGCTTTGCCGTTCACTTGCACGCCCATCTCTATTGTATCGTCGATCGTTAGAGCCTCATCGTAGCTCGGCCAGGGCGCCAGAGAAACCAAACCTTCGCCTCCTAACCGATTCCAAATCTCTTCTGCTATGTGTGGTGCAAATGGGGCCATGAGCTGCGACAGCGTTCTAAGCATGGCTCGGGGGCGGACGTCAGCTTTGTAAATATCGTTCGTTAAAATCATCATAGCCGATACGGCCGTGTTGAAATTGAGAGATTCGATGTCTTCTCCCACTTTCTTTATTGTTTTGTGGAGCTGCTTGAGGAGTGTTTCAGGTATGTGATCCGCATCGCTGACAACAATTTTGTCATTTTCGTCGAAGCACAATCGCCAGACGCGATCAAGAAAACGGCGCACCCCCTCGATGCCTTTTGTATCCCATGGTTTATCTTTATCAAACGGGCCGAGAAACGAAATGTACATGCGGCAGGCGTCGGCGCCGTAAGCGTTGCGGACGTCATCGGGATTGACGACGTTGCCTCGCGACTTGGACATGCGTTGGCCGTCCGGCCCCATGACAACGCCTTGGTGAACGAGCTTTTGGAATGGCTCATCCGTCGAAACTAGGCCGCAATCGTATAAAACCTTATGCCAAAATCGAGAATACAGCAGGTGGCCAACGGTGTGTTCGGCGCCGCCGAGATAGAGATCAACCGGCATCCAATATTTTTGCGCTTCAAACGAAAACGGCGCCGTTTTATTTTTCGGATCTGTATATCTCAAAAAATACCAGCTTGAACCGGCTGATCCGGGCATTGTGTCGGTATCGCGTTTAGCGCCGCTGGGGTGGTTGACAAAGTTAGGCACCCGCGCAAGCGGAGGTTCACCTTTTTCTGTTGGTTGGTAATCAGCGACTTCGGGTAGTGTGAGCGGCAATTCTTCAAATGGCAATGCCCGTGTCGAGCCGTCGTTTTCGTGGAGAATTGGAATGGGCTCTCCCCAATAGCGTTGTCGGCTAAAAAGCCAATCGCGAAGTTTATATTGAATTTTTCGCTCGCCGAGTTTGCGTTTTTCAACTTCTTCAATTGCGCGCGAAATCGCGGCCGTTTTAGTTAGCCCGTTTAAAAAATCGGAATTTACCGCAACGCCGTCGCCTTCAAATGGGAGGGCATCTCCTCCCTCTACAACTTTGACAATTGGTAAACTGAATTTAGTGGCAAACTCGAAATCACGCGCGTCATGTGCGGGTACCGCCATTATGGCTCCGGTACCGTAATCCATGAGGACGTAATCGGCTATCCAGACGGGGATCTGAGTCTTAGTAAACGGATTCATTGCATAGGAGCCCGTGAATACTCCCGTTTTTTCGTTAGCGACTTTTCGGTCCACTTCGCTTTTTTGCTTGGTGCGTTCACAATAAGAGCGCACGGCGCTTTTTTGATCCGCAGTGGTGAGTTTTGTAACAAGTGGATGCTCAGGCGCTAAAACCATAAAAGTCGCGCCATAAATAGTGTCAGGTCGGGTCGTGAAAATTTCGATGGAACCGGCTGGCGATTCAAACCGTACAAGTGCCCCTTCGCTTTTGCCAATCCAGTTGCGTTGCCCTTCTTTGGTGGCTTCAGGCCAATCAACGGTATCAAGACCGCTAAGTAAGCGCTCCGCATACTCGGTGATTTTCAACATCCACTGGCGCATATTCACGCGCACGACCGGGTGGCCCCCGCGCTCGCTTTTGCCGTCGACGACTTCTTCATTGGCCAAAACCGTGCGAAGTTCGGGGCACCAGTTTACGGGCGCTTCTTTTTGATAAGCAAGTCCGCGTTCATAGAGTTTTAAAAAAATAAACTGTGTCCATTTATAAAATTCCGGCTCGCATGTTGAAACTTCACGATTCCAATCGAAACTATACCCGAACGACTGCAGTTGCCGCCGAAAGTTGGCGATGGCCTTATTGGTGGTAGTAGCGGGATGAATGCCAGTTTGAATCGCATACTGTTCAGCCGGAAGTCCAAAAGCATCGTAGCCCATGGGGTGAAGTACATTAAATCCACGTGCACGTTTATAACGAGCTACAATGTCTGTAGGCGTATACGAAGCAAGGTGACCGACGTGAAGGCCGGCTCCTGATGGATATGGGAACATATCCAGCGCGTAGAACTTCGGGCGTTGAGGGTCCAGGTGCGCTGCAAAACTTTGTTGATCAGCCCATACCTTTTGCCATTTGCTTTCAATTTCTAAGTGTCGAAAAGCCATGTCTCCGTTATTCTAAGAGTATGTCTTCAAAGTCGCAAAACGAAAAAAGAAAAATTTTAGCGGTCGACGACGACTCTGAAAGCCTTAAGATCATCAGTCAAGCCTTGCTTTGGGAGGGTTATCAGATCGAAACGGCGACTTCCGGCCGTGAAGCGCTCGACAAAATCGCCAATTGGGCGCCAAACCTGGTTCTACTTGACGTGAATATGCCCGATTTAGACGGCCTCGATACGCTAAAACTGTTACGAAAAAGCGCCGATTACGTGACGACGATTTTCGTTTCTGCGCAGTCCGAATCAGAAGACATCATTCGCGGGCTTGATGCGGGCGCGGACGATTATATATGTAAGCCGTTTAACCCGGCGGAACTTTTGGCGCGCATACGCTGCCACCTTCGCATCAAAGACATTCGCGATGAATTGAATCGTGCCAACTCGAAGCTCAAAGAACTTGTTGATACAGACGACCTCACGGGTCTTTTTAATATGCGTTCTCTTTATCAGAAACTCGATTTTGAGATTAACCGTGCAGCTCGCTATGACCGAATGGTCTCAGCCATCATGCTCGATATGGATCATTTCAAACTGGTTAACGACGGCAATGACCATCTTTTTGGCAGTTTTGTGTTGTCACAAATAGGCCAGATTATTCGCGACAATATTCGAAATGTCGATTTTGGAGCGCGCTACGGCGGCGACGAATTTCTCGTGATTTTGACAGAGACGAGTCTTGAGGGGACACGGGTTTTTTGCGAGCGTCTGCGACATCTTATTGAATCTCATATCTTTCAAAACGAACAGCATCATCAGCAAATGACCGCCAGTTTTGGTTTTGCCGTCGCCGGACACGAAAATAGAGGTATCGACGCGCGTACACTTGTGCGTTATGCTGACCGCGCTTTGTACCGTGCTAAAGAAAGCGGCCGCAATTGTGTCGTGGGACATGAAACTGACAACGATAATTTCGCTCAAAAGCCTCAGGTTTATTTTCGCGCGAACAAACGCCGATCGGGGTAGACCCCAATGACCGATAACTCCGCGCTTTCGAATCGCACCTCAAGAATTCGCTCCATGGCCGCGTATGCCTCATTGCTGATTAGCATTGTTGTTTTATTCTTGAAAATTTGGGCCTTTCATAAAACCGGGTCTCAGGCCATTTACTCCGATGCGGTCGAGAGTATTGTGAATATTATTACGGCCATCGTTGCCATTGGCGTTATTGTTTACGCATCAAAGCCGGTGGATAAGGATCATCCCTACGGTCACGGCAAAATCGAATATGTTTCGGCGGCATTTGAAGGTGGGCTAATTTCATTTGCCGCAATTCTCGTTATTTTTGATGCGGTCAAGGCGCAATTTCATCACGAACAGCTCAGCCAACTTTCGGCGGGTCTTTGGCTTCTCGTTGCTTGCGCACTCATTAACTGGGGCGCCGGTTATTTTCTAAAATTTTTGGGCAAAAAACATGCCTCGCCGGCTCTCGAGTCGTCAGGAGTTCATCTTCTTACTGATTTTGGCACCACAGTTGGCGCCCTTGTCGGCGTTGCCCTTGTCAAATGGACCGGATTAAATTGGATTGACCGTGCGGTTGCGGTATTGCTCGGGTTATGGATGGGTTCAGTTGGGTTAAAATTGGTTCGACAGTCGGCTTCGGGTCTACTTGATGCCGAAGATCTCAAGCTCTTAGAGCGCCTTGCCGTACTATTCCAAAAATTTGCATCGAATGGAATCATTCAAATTCATCACGCGCGCATCATTCGATCGGGGTGGTATCATCATATAGATGCCCATGTTGTTGTTCCTGAATTTTGGAGCATCAACGAAGCCCACGCGCGTCTTGAGCAATTTGAGGCGTCGGTATTTGAAGCTTATGGTTATAGAGGAGAGGCCAATTTTCATCTCGACCCATGTAAGCGAAAATACTGCGCCGGTTGCGACTTTCCGGATTGTCCTGTGCGCCGTGAAAAATTTGTCCGTCGCATGCCCGTTGTACTGGAACATTTACGTTCTAAAGAAGAACCGGTATAGCATTTTTCAAATGCGATTTTCAAGCGAAATCAAGAATCCAACTTATTATGTTCAGGCGCTGCACGGTGAATATTCCCAGTGGGCCTATGCCGAGCAAAAAGCGGCCAACATGAAGGGCCACTGGCGCGAATCGGCTTTTGGCGATACGGCAGAAATACCGATTGATCTTGAGATTGGCACGGGCAATGGTTTTTTTTTCGCCCATCGCGCGGCCCAGTTTCGTAATCGCCGTCTTGTCGGGATTGAAATTAAGTTTAAACCGCTCATTCAATCTATTCGTCGCGCACTTGCAAACAATTGCCAAAACGCTCGCGTCGTGCGTTATCATGCCGCTCGTATTGATGAACTATTCGCTCAAAGCGAGATTAACGATATTTTTGTTCATCATCCGGACCCATGGGAACACCCTCGTAAGCACAAACGGCGACTTCTCAATCATGATTATTTAAATAAATTATTTAATCTGCAGCTAACGGGCTCGTTTCTTGAATTTAAAACAGATAGCAAAGATTATTTTGTGTGGGCAAAAAAAGAGATTGAAATGACCCCATATCGACTCGAACGGTATACCGAGGATTTGCACGGCTCGGAATGGGCCAGCGAAAATTTCGTGACCCACTTTGAAAGCATATTCATCAAAAAGGGACTACCTATTTATTATATGCGGTTAATGCGCCCGTAGGTTTTCAGTCCACCCTCGTGCACATATTGTCATCGTGAATAGCTTGTGAGAATGGCCGCGTTGAGGGCGTATGGTTATCATAGCAATCCTCCCACCAATTCGGCATGACGCGAACGCAGTTATTGCCGTAAGCGGTGTTGTCCCCAAAAGTGTCGTCCGTTACGGTTTCAGAAAACCGCCGTTCTAGCCGGACGGTTTGAAGGATGTTGTTCACGGCAAGACTTAGCGTTGGTTTTGAAATTTGATAAATAGGTATCACCTTGGCGTCATATTGCACAGAATACATAACGGGTACCCGCCACTGGTCACAAACAAAGTCGTGTGGAACGTTACTGATGCTCACATCAACGCTTTGACCTGGCGCCAGGGCAAAGGTCATCGCGCCGTTAACGACGGTTGAAGGCCCGTGGATTGAAATTTCCGTTGGGATTTTAACTTTTGCCCAAGTGTAGCTCCCATCTTTAAAAAGATGATTTTCAAATTGAAGTGTCGCGCGCCAAAGTGGCGGGATTGCAAAATAGAGTG
>JAJYHS010000003.1 GCA_021784635.1 bacterium | reverse complement strand
TTGGTGGGGTTCAAATACGGCGAGAATACGATTGATTGTTTCTTGTGCATCCAGTGTGTGAAGGGTTGAAAGGACCAAATGACCCGTCTCGGCAGCTAAAAGAGCAATCTCAATTGTTTCGCGATCGCGCATTTCGCCGATTAAGATTACGTCCGGGTCTTGTCTCAAAGCGGCGCGTAAACTTTGGGCAAAGCTTAACGTGTCGCTACCAAGCTCGCGTTGAGTGATAATACTGCGGCGGTCTTTTATTAAAAATTCAGTCGGATCTTCAATCATTAAAATGTGCTTACTGTAATTGCGATTGATATAATCGACCATCGCCGCAAGTGTTGAACTTTTACCGGAGCCGGTCGCACCTGTTACAAGGACCAATCCGCGCTCGCGCTGCGCGATTTTTTCTATAATTGGCGGTAGGTTGAGCTGTTCAAAGTTTAAGATTTGATCCGGAATATTGCGAATTACCAGTCGGACTGTTCCGCGTTGAAATAATGCGTTGATACGGAATCGGCCGACGCCCGAAAGGCCGTACGATAGATCGATGTCTTTTTTTTCTAGAAATATGCGCTTCTGCTGCTCGTCCATAAGTTGAAAAGCCATGTCTTCGATTTCTTTACCGGAAAGGGCAGGTAAAGAAGCGGAGAGCGGTCGAAGATGCCCGTGCTTTCTGATTACGGGAATAATCCAAGCTTTTAAATGCACGTCACTGGCGCCTTTTTGAGTCGCTAAGCGCAAAATATCGTCTAAAGTAATTCCCATAAACCTTGCATATGAACCCCGCACGACATGTGCGGTTGCGGCTCAGCCCTCCCTTACTGTTTAACTATCGGTATTTACGTGCGAACAGTTGACAACCCCGATGTTCGTCAAGTTCACTAGGCTCTGACCGGCAAATCACGTAGGGAAAACTATGAGTTGGCAACGCATCAACGAACTTTTGGCGACGTTTTTCTACCTCGGTCGGGCCCCGGCTATGCCGGGCACTGTGGGCACGTTGGGCGCCATCCCGTTGGTATTTTTATTTTCTCTCTTCGGATTATACGGTTATATGGGCGCCGTTTTTGTTTTTGCGCTTATAGCCATTTATGTTGCTGAACAATATGAACAAGCGGTGCAAAATCATGACCCGAAAGAAATTGTTATCGATGAAGTCGTGGGATTTCTTATTACAATGTTTTGGTTGCCGCTGACCTGGCAGGCGTTTTTGGCTGGATTTGTATTATTTCGCGTGCTCGATATTATCAAACCGTTTCCGATCAGCGCCATTGATCGACGGGCGAAGGGCGGATTTGGAACGGTGACAGACGACATTGTGGCCGGCGTGATCGCCAATTTGGTTTTACAGTTTGTTTATACACAAACGCATTGGTTGGGAGCGCAATGGATGCACCTGACGTAAAACCCATTTTTGCTCCAAGCGCTTTTTTTGAGTCGATCCGACCACTGTTAATTCAATTGAAAAAACGCTTTGATGACCATGGCGAAACCCTGGCATTTGCTGAAAGTTGCACAGGCGGACTTCTGTCAGCATCACTAGCGAGTTTACCTGGAGCTTCAAGTTTTTATCTGGGCGCCGTCATCTCCTATCATCGCAGTGTTAAAAATAAAATTTTGTATGTCCCGATGCCAACGATTGAAGTGCTAGGCGAAGTAAGCACGCCTGTGGCTTTAGGAATGGCACAAGGCGTGAAACGAGCGCTGGGTTCCACTTGGGCTGTTTCAGTATCTGGCGTGGCGGGGCCATCCGGCGGCACAAAGGAAAAGCCGGTGGGGATGGTTTGTTTCGGCTTTGTTGGTCCTGGAGTTTCAGAGACGGCAACCCAATATTTTTCTCCACCAGATGAGCCGGCAGTTTCGCGCGAGCTAATACAACAAAATTCGGTCGTTTTTGCACTCGAAACATTGTTGGGCTTTTAAATATTAAATTTTACTTGTGTGCCGGCTCGACCGAAGTGACGGAGCGTACGGCCCGCAATTTCAGTAGGTTTTCACCGCTGCCGCGCAAAAGTATAAATTGATCAAAACCACCGACATTGTGGTCTAAAATTTCAAATTCATGAAGCTGTCTCAGGCGTTCGGCAAGTTTGGTAAAATCCTTTTTGCGGGTGCCAACAAGAACGCGAAATTGCGAGTCAGGAAATCGCATAAGCGGATCAAGTAAGCGTGCATTAAATTTCAAAAGATCAGGACTTAATTTGTGATTAGAAAAAAACGGATCAAGTCCGAGCTTCACCTTACTTTCAAATTCGATATCAAAGGCTCGAACGTGCCCGAGGCCAACCGCCGCAGCGTCAGGATAAGGCGCAATGTAGCGCAAATCCCGGCCGTCCAAATGCAAATAAATCAGAGTCTCGTTATCAAATGAAAACGCAAGGTCAAAGAATAAAAGGTTGCCGTTTGGCGCGGATAATCGTTTTCGAAGGGTGGCCATTGTTTCGCTCTCCCACTGGGTGGGTACGATAAGTGCAACCGTAACGGGTTCATTTAAAAATCGGTCATCGCGCGCCACCTTTGCAAAGGCGTCGGTTACAACGGTAAGCGCGGGTTTTTGCGTCAGTTCAGCCGCACATTTTGTTCCGTCGCGGCCAGGCGGTAATTTGGGAGCTGCTGCGGCAACCATCCCAAGAGACAGGGCAATGGTAAGGACGAGAACATCTATTATCTTATTTGCTTTCATAAACGCTTGAGATTTCGCTGACTTGGTGCCAATTGGGAAGTCATTTTTTCTAAATCCTTTGGCTCTGCCTTTAGTCATTGAGCCGGAAATGCGCAGCACGAGGTCGAAAGCCGGATCTATGCGGACAAGCAATAGACTGTCAACGACGCTATTTGCAGCTCACGGCGGCACGCCGTTTTGCAAAGGGTGGGCTGAACTGCTACGGTTTTTGTGTCTAACAGTTGAGATAAATGAGGCTTATAAGAAGGAGGCAAAATGTCCACAATTTCGCAATCTCGCAACACAGAAAAATTAGATCGAACCACTGACAACGACAAAGCTAAAGCGTTGGAGCTCGCGCTTGCCGCAATTGAAAAGCAATTCGGCAAAGGCTCCATCATGAAACTCGGCGGTGGTCAAAGCTTGTTTGAAAACGTGCCGATCATTTCAACTGGCGCTTTGAGCCTCGATATTGCTCTTGGAATCGGTGGACTCCCGCGCGGCCGTATTGTTGAAGTGTTCGGACCTGAAAGTTCGGGCAAAACGACGCTTGCTCTCTCGACCATTGCACAAGCGCAAAAAGCCGGCGGCACAGCGGCGTTTATCGATGCCGAACATGCGCTCGACGCCGGTTATGCTCACAAACTTGGTGTGAACACAAAAGAAATGCTCATCTCGCAACCCGATACCGGCGAGCAGGCACTTGAGATCGCCGAAACTCTCGTGCGTTCGGGAGCGGTTGACATTATGGTTATTGACTCCGTTGCGGCGCTGACACCACGAGCCGAAATTGAGGGTGAAATGGGTGACTCCCACATGGGGTTACATGCGCGGCTGATGTCGCAAGCTTTACGCAAACTCACAGCGGCGATCGCACGATCGAATACACTTGTGATATTCATCAATCAAATTCGCATGAAACTCGGCGTGATGTTCGGCAACCCTGAAACTACGACCGGCGGCAATGCGCTGAAATTTTATTCGTCAGTGCGGCTTGATGTGCGTCGTATCGGTGCCATCAAAAATGGCGAAGATGTCGTAGGTTCGCGAACCGCTGTCAAAGTGGTAAAAAATAAAATGGCGCCACCTTTTGCAAAAGTCGAATTTGACTTGATGTACGGCGACGGCATTTCACTCGAGGGAGATATTGTCGACCTTGGCGTCAAACACAGTTTGCAAGTGATTCGGTATTTGAAAGAAAATCCTAAGGTGACTCAAGATTTGCGGGCGCAAATTTTAAGCGCCACGATTCACAAAGACAAAGCGGCTCAAGAAGATCCGGCCGCAAAAGCCGTGGCAGCCGAAAGAGTTGAAAAAACTGTGGAGAAAGCGCCGAAGAAACATTAAGCCTTAAGACACAAATAAGGGGGGAATCATGAAGCCATTTCAAATAATTTTAGCGGCAATCTCGTTTGGGGTCGTAGCTAGTGCGAGCATTCCAAATGCGCGAGCTCAATCACTTAGCGCATATTCTTATCGGGTTGTGATTCCTGCCAACGGAGTTTCGTGTCAAAGCGCCGCGCAAAGCTTAGCAAAAAAATTCTTGGCCGCGACACACGCCCAAGACGTGGTGGGCTCTTGCCAGGCAGAGCAGAATCTCAGTAATCTCGGCGAAAATTATAAGCAATACGTCGTCGTCGTCAATTACAGGGCTAGCGGGCAATTGATTCCGTACAAAACAATTTTTGGTGGGATTGATTTTGAAGGCGGCTCGACTGTTTCAGGCGGCCTTTTTTCATCCTATCGGGCCTGCTTATCGGCTCGCGCTCAACAACTCGTTTATTTCGAGCGGTACTCGGGGCTTAAGGCAGTCGACGCCCGCTGTGATTCGGGTAATGATTTGACCAACGCAAGTTGGTCACTTGTGATCGACGGTTTCGGCCAATCGAAAGCTTACCTTTATGGGTTTAAACCGTTTCAATTTTCAAGTGAGAGCTTTGGCGCGCCGGTTTCTGACATCGTTCACTCCGCAAGCCTTATGATCAAAAAATACGGTGGGCATGTGGTTTTTGATAACAATCGGATTGTCTTTTACTATTCGTCGATCGGTGAGCAAATTTCGGATATGACAGGTCCATTTTTTAATAAGCTATCGCAGTGTCAAGTACAGCTGCCAGAAGCGCACATGATATTTAACACTTTCAAGAGGGCCGATGTGAATGTGATTTGTCATGAAGACAATTCCGCTCAATATCAGCTTGTTGCAATTGGTAAGTACGCCAACGGCGTGGACGAAGACATTGATGCCGACACGATACGCTATCAAACTTTTGGTGAGTGCATGGCCGATCGCTCTCGGGTCGAACAAAACCTGCGTTCAAACGGCGTTGATTTTTACGGAACGATCTGCGCGCCGAGCGACATGGTCTTTTCGGGTTATACAATGCATGTTTACACGCCATTTGGCGGGCTATGAATTGTAGTTACGGTTTTGCAAAAACCGTGTCGCCGACATATTTCATAAAATCAATTCTTTCGGAGCGAGGTAGAATAGAAATCTCGCTCCATTGAGTGTTAAAACAATAGACGGCTTGATTACTTTTGATTTCGGCAGGCTGACCGTGCCGTTTAGAATGTGTCCGCGTGAGCGCAACTGACGAAAGGTCGTCGCGTTGAAGTTCAATGGACTTTGAGGTTCGTATCGCGTGGACGATTTGCGCCAGTGTTTCCGAGTCAAGAGTGACAAATAGACGCACGCCCGATTTCTCGTCTTGAGCATAGAGAATTTTTGGCATTGGCAATGAGTGCGCCGTGAGATCATGGCATAATGTTTTCACGGCAAGCGATTGGGTTCGGCGCTTAACGAAAAGTTCTGCGACATCGGAATGGGAGTGAACGCCGATAATTTTGCCGTTTAAATTGGTGCCAGAATTGGGGTTGCGTCGTTGATCGTTTGTAACTTTGGTACCAAGCACGAAATCGCTCGAACGGCCGAGCGAAATAGGCACACGGCCGCGAATTGCCCAGTCGACGGAGCGAACGTTTAAAATTTTAGCTCCCCAGTTACAAAACTCATGAAGAATGTCTAGCGGGATAGTTTTATACAGTGGTGCATTCGGAATAATTTTGGGGTCGGCGCCTAAAACACCGTCGACGTCCTTATATATTTCGCAACTTCGCGCTTTCAATACCGAAGCCATTGCGACTGCAGTCGTATCACTTCCGCCACGACCGAGAGTGGTAATTTCTTTCGTTTTCGGATCAACGCCTTGAAAACCCGCCAGCACGACAACGCGGCGGCGGCGTAATTCGCGTGCGACACGAATCGGGCGAATATCTAAAATATCGGCATTTGAAAACGCGCCATCGGTCAGAACACCAGCCTGGCTTCCGGTGAAACTGATTGATGAACATCCGCGATCGTGCAGCGCCATTGAGAGGAGAGACATTGAAATTCGCTCCCCGGTAGTGAGAAGCATGTCAAGTTCACGACGGTTGGGATGTGGGCTCACCCTTTGAGCAAGTTGAAGCAAGTCGTTGGTTGTTTCACCCATGGCACTTACGACGACGACAAGTTGTCGGCCCATTTTTGCCATGGTTGCTATTCGTTCGGCAACTGACTGGATCTTATCAGGTGTCGCAAGACTTGAGCCGCCGAATTTCAAAACAAAGAGTTGTGATGGCATTTGACTGTGGCTGTAGAACAAGTTGAACAATATTGCAACTGCGACGCTATTCCGTCGCTACGTCCGTCATTGCAAATCGTGATTGAGCGAAACGGCGCGCCTTAGCCAGATCGCCGATTGGAATTCGTATTTTAAATGAACGGAGGGTATAGGGGATAAATCCTCTAATTATTTCAGGGTTAAGATGTGTAATCGCATTGCTAGGCAACCCCAAATAACGAGCGAGCGAAACGAGGTCGGTTCCGCCTGGGGCGTTAAAAACGTCGTACCGTAACGGTAAAAGCGGATCCAAATCGCGAAAACCGTATAAACCGGGCGCCTTGGCTATCAGCATAGCCGCAATCAATTTGGGAATGTATTGTTCCGTCTCGAGCGGAAAATCGCGCTTTTTCGATAAGATCCAATAATTGTCGGTATGATAACGCGCGATCAACTCTTGAACGCGACGCTCACCCATATTGTAGGCGGCCGCCGCTAAATACCACGAGTGAAACATCACATGGAGATGGTTTAAGTAGGTTGCCGCGGCAATTGTACTTTTGACGACGTCGCGACGTTCGTCAATCCACCAGCTCACTCGTAAGCCGTAGCGTCTTGCCGTTGATTTTATAAATTGCCATGGGCCAACCGCATTAGCCGAACTGACGGCAAAGCGCGAGAAGCCGCTTTCAATCATAGCCAGATAAGCAAGATCGCTTGGGAGCCCACGCGCGATAAGTACCGGCTTGATTCTTGGTAAATAACGATATGACCGATCAAGCCAGATTTTGAAAATATGCCGGCCGGGACCTTGATAGTACTGTATCCATTGTTTGACTCTTGAATTATAAGTGACAGGCAAATTGAAATACGGTCCGTTTACCGAAAACTCACTTCGTCTTCTCAATTGCCGTTGAACAGGTATCGGCGGAGGCGCCAGAAGCGGATAAGTGGGTGCGGCCAAACTCACCGAAGCGAATACGCACCACGATGTGCAAATGCCCGTGGCCAAAATTGTTAAGTAACTTAAAGATAAGCGTTTCACGAACTTTTATTTTAAAACTTCAGTTGTTGCGCAGTCAAAATGACGATGGTTTAGCGTCAGGTTTCTGGCGGAATTTACTCGACTTCAGACTAGAATGACCGGGGGCCGGCTAATGTCTGAGCGGCGACTCATCGGCAAAATTCTAAAATAACTACAGAGAAATTTTAAAAAAAACGTGTCTTAGACCAATAGGCAGACAAAGCGAAGGTCGAGTTTTTAGTGATGTGGCATGCTCGTTGCTTTTTTATAAGTTGGAGGTCTAGGTGAGCGGTAACGGAATATATGCGGCGTTAAGTGGAGCAATGGCGCAAAGCCAACGGCTCGACACAATTGCCAACAATATTGCAAACGTCGACACAACCGGATTCAAAAAGGACGGCCAGGTGTTTAGCGACTACGTGACAGTTGAGCAAAAACCCATAGAGACCAATACCGTTCCAAGAATAACAGCCTCAGTTAACAGTTTTTACAACACTCAAGGCACCGAAACAGCTTACGTCGATTCACACGGGACATTTACCGATTTCGGTCAGGGCGCATTAAAAATTACCGGAAACCCTTTGGACGTCGCGATCGAAGGTCACGGATTTTTTGAAGTTCAAACTCCTTCAGGAGTAAAACTTACGCGCAACGGTGCTTTTAAGATTAACGCGCAAGGCGAGCTCGTTACGTCAGACGGTTATCCTGTTTTACGTGCCGGGAATAGCAATCCCTCCAATCGAATTATTCATTTAACAAGCGGTAACCTTACGATCGGATATTCCGGAGATATTTTCGAGAACGATAATCCACTTGGCAAATTAGCGGTGGTCAATGTCAAAGATACGGACGCGCTCCAGAAAGTTGGCAACAGTTTATACACCCTAAAGCCCAATTACAAAGAAACGCCACACCAGGCAAACAATTTTAAGATACATCAAGGCTATCTTGAAATGAGTAACGTCAACATCGTGAACGAAATGACCAAAATGATCGAGGCGACCCGGACATTTCAAGCAAATCGAAATGCCATGCACACCTTTGATCAAATGGAGGGTGAACTTGATAACGATGTTCCGAAGGTGGTGTCGCCGTGATGATAAGGAGCTATGATGTTTAAAGCACTCAACACTGCTGCAACCGGCATGAAGGCCCAGCAGAACAACATTGATGTCATTGCCAACAATATTGCGAACGTCTCAACTGTTGGCTTTAAACGCGCGCGTGCTGAGTTCGAAGATTTGCTTTACGAAAACATCAAAGACCCAGGTACGGCGACCGGCGCCAATTCTGTTTCTCCGACAGGAGTTCAAATTGGCCTTGGGACAAAAACTGCGGCAGTGACAAAGACATTTACGCAAGGGCCGTCGAAGGTCACGAATGCTCCGTTTGATATGGAAATCGAAGGACCAGGATTTTTTCAAGTGCAAATGGCCAACGGTCAAACGGCCTACACTCGCGACGGTGAATTTAAAAAAGGCGCGGATGGCCGGTTGCAAGATGACAACGGCAATGTTTTGCAACCTGAAATTACCATACCAGAAAATACCACCGGAGTTCAGATCACCAGCGATGGCATGGTTCAGGTGACACTCCCAAACAACATTAATCCGCAAAACGTCGGTCAAATTCAGATTGTGAATTTCATAAATCCGGCCGGGTTAAAAAGCATCGGCGACAACTTGTATGTGCCGTCGAATTCCAGCGGTATTGCACAGCAAGCCGTACCTGGCCAAAACGGTTTGGGTACGATTGCGCAGGGCCAACTTGAAGGCAGTAACGTAAATATTGTGGATGAAATGGTCAACATGATCACAGCGCAGAGAGCATTTGAAACCGACGGCAAAGTGATTCAAGCCGCCGATCAAATGCTACAAGCTGTAAACACATTGAGGTAGTTTTGTGCGAATTCGTCTAGCTGTTATCGT
>JAJYHS010000121.1:2064-9233 GCA_021784635.1 bacterium | reverse complement strand
GCTGAACATACTCTGAGAATTCTTGGCCAAGGGTAAGAGGTGTCGCATCCATAAGATGGGTGCGGCCGATTTTCACAATCGACATAAACTCTTTTGATTTTTTTTCTAGCGCCGCCCGCAGAACTTCGAGCATCGGCAAAAGACGCCGGTTCAGTTCTGACGCCACAGCAATGTGCATCGCAGTGGGGAAGGTATCGTTTGAACTTTGCGCTTTATTCACGTCGTCGTTCGGATGAACCTTAGCTTCCGCACCTAAAATTTCTTTGGCTCGATTGGCAATTACTTCATTAGCATTCATATTGGTTTGCGTGCCCGAACCCGTCTGCCACACCACAAGCGGAAAATGCCCATCCAGCTCACCCGATATCACTTCGTCGGCCGCTTGTTGAATAGCGCGCGCTTTACGTTCATCTAGTAACCCTAATTTCTGATTGGCCCGGGCTGCGCATTTCTTAAGCACTCCCAAAGCGCGAATCATCTCACGCGGGAAGTGATCGGTGCCGATTTTAAAGTTTTCAAATGAGCGTTGGGTTTGCGCCCCCCAATAGCGGTCGGCGGGGACTTGAATCTCACCCATGCTGTCTTTTTCAATTCGCGTCTGATTTGTCTCGGTATTTGTCTTTTTATCTGTTTTTGCATTTGCCATTGTCGCCTCGTGGTGAGCTTAGAGCTGACTTAGTGAGCAACAACCAGTATAAGAATGTCAATGATATCTGGCAAACGCTACTGGCTGATGAAATCAGAGCCCGACTTATTTTCGTTTCAAGATTTGAAGCGTCGTAAGCACACGCGTTGGGACGGCGTACGCAACTACATGGCGCGCAATTATATGATGCATGACATGAAAGTGGGCGACCTCGTGTTGTTTTACCATTCGAATTCAAACCCTTCGGGTGTGGCCGGTATCGCACGTGTTTCAGCTTTAGCCGCTCCTGATGAATCGGCCTTCGATTCGACATCACCTTACTTTGATGAACGCTCAACGCCCCAAAATCCCCGCTGGTTTTGTGTTGAAGTAAAGTATGAAGATGATCTCCCAAGCTTTGTTTCTCTCAATGAAATTAAAAAACAGCCGCAACTTAAAAACATGATCCTTTTGCACAACAGCCGCCTTTCTGTTCAGCCCGTTACTGCGACGGAATTTAAACTGATTCGTGAATTGGCGCGGCAAAATCGTGTCACAAGCGGAGCCCTTAGATGACCACGGCAAAACGCATCGGAATTTTAGGCGGTGGCCAGCTTGCTCGCATGCTCGTCATAGAAGGTTTCAAAATAGGCCTTGAGATGCACGTGATGTCACGTCACTCAACTGACCCCGCAGCCCAAGTCACACGGTATTGGCATGAAGGCGATGTGAGTAACCTGTCGCAGTTGGCTGAATTTTTTAAAAAAGTCGACATCGTCACAATTGAGAGCGAATTTATGGACGAAAATACGCTTTCACAGGCAACACGCGCGACGGGTACGGCCGTTGAGCCACATCCCCAACTGTTATCGCAGTTATCCGATCGCTTGACGCAAAAGCAGTGGCTTGTTGATAATAAAATCCCGACGGCACCGTTTGTCGCCGTCCGCAATGCCGAAGATGTGCGTGATTTTTTTAAAGGGCATCCAGGCGGTATCGTATTAAAAAAGCGCCGATTTGGTTACGATGGCTACGGCACGTTTATCATTCGCTCCTCGCGAGATTTCGATCAATGGATCGCAGAGAACGGGCAAAAGGCCGCCGATTTTATTGCCGAAGAATTCATTCCGTTTAAACGCGAATTAGCTGTGCAATTTGCGGTTAATGGCCGAGGCGAAGTTTTACGGTACCCCGTTGTGGAATGGAAGGCGCAAAACTCCCGCTGCTTATGGGTCAAGGGTCCCGCTCGTGGCGGCTCAGGCACAAAACTTTTATTGCATCTCGAAAAGGCTTTAAAGCGAGGGGTATTTCACGGAGTCATTGCGTTTGAAATCTTCGAAATAGGAGCAGGTAAAACCCATTCAAAGCACTGGTTCATTAACGAAGTGGCCCCACGCGTGCACAATTCCGGGCACTATACTATCGAAGCGACACCAACCAATCAGTTTCAAGCCCATTTACGCGCGATTCTTAATTTGCCCCTGCCCAAAACTCCGAAATTGTGGTCACCTGGATTTGCCATGTGGAATTTATTAGGCACCAGCTCTGACGTTAGCGATGATTTTTTACCTGAAGTACAAATACATTGGTACGGTAAAACTGAAGTGCGGCCGGGAAGAAAAATGGGGCACATAACCGCACTCGGCGCAAGCGGTGATGCCGCATTGAAAAAACTCAAAAAAGCGATTAAGGGATTTTAGTTTATGGCTCGTATTCGCGCAAAGAAAAGGGCAGAAATACGTTCAGCATGTGTCGCAATTATTATGGGGAGCCGGTCCGATTGGCCGACCATGAAAGAGTCGGCGCGAGCATTGCGTGAGCTGAAGATTCAGCATGACGTGAAAATTGTGTCAGCGCATCGCACTCCCGAAGAGATGCAAGAATTCGCCTTAAATGCCTCGGCAAACGGTTATTCGGTGATCATCGCTGGCGCCGGTGGCGCAGCCCACCTGCCGGGAATGGTGGCAAGTCTCACCACATTGCCAGTCATCGGCGTTCCCGTTACGGTTGGCAAACTTAAAGGGTTAGATTCACTGTTGTCGATTGCGCAGATGCCAAAGGGTGTGCCTGTGGCAACGGTTGCCATCGACAGCGCGTACAATGCCGGATTGTTGGCTGCGCGAATTTTGGGCCTAAGCGATGTCAAACTGCGCTCACGGCTTGATTTGTTTCGCGCGCGCCAAAAACGAAAAGTGCGCGCCCAGCAGTCTAAATTATTTTAAAATTTCTCAATTCGCCGGACAGTCAGGCAAACGAGGGGACGCCCTAGTACAAATAATATTCTCGCGATTCTTGCCGCCAATCGACTTCGTCACGCGCGAGTTTGCGCTCGAGGTCACTCCACTTGGCGGCGGGGTCGTCAACCCACTCCCGCAAAAAAGAATCACCGCTTAAAATATCGATCGGCATCTTTTTGGCCTCATATTCATACGGCGGGTCACGCCACAGTTCAAAGTCCGGTTGCAATTGGCGCAACGTCTTTAGCGCCGCACAGACAATGCGGTAGGGCCGAAAACGATTATGACGGTAACCCGAATGGTCAATGTGAATTTGAAAACCTGCGCAAAGTTCACCCTTGTGCTTCTGAAATGTCGGCTCAAAAAAACACGGCCGCAATATTGCGCCACCAAGAACATCCGGGTTGATCATTTTGTCTATCGCCGCAACCCACATTTCGGCATCAATGCCGGGCGCACCAATAAGCTCCAGCGGCCTTGTCGTACCACGGCCTTCTGAAAGGTTTGTCCCTTCGATAAGAACCGTGCCCGCATACATACGCACAGTCGACAAACGCGGAATGTTCGGACTGGGGTTGACCCAAGCACGCTCCCCTAGCCGCCACCCGAAGTCAGGCTTTTCAGCCGGTTTGTAACCACGCATTTTGACGACGTGATAATTGACATCGAGATTCCGCAAATTCTTGTACCACTGTCCGGCTTCTCCAAGAGTCAAACCATGGCGCATGACTACGGGGGCTGCGCCCACAAAGCTCGCGAAATTCATGTCAAGTTTTGAGCCTTCAATAACTCGCCCTGCGGGGTTAGGGCGATCGAGCACCCAAACACTGCACCCTGTTCGAGCTGCGTCGTCGATAATGTAAAACAGTGTCGTTAGAAAGGTATAAATGCGGCAGCCGACATCCTGCAGGTCAAACAAGAACGTGTCGCAATGTTCGAGCATCTTTTCAGTCGGCCGGCGTGTTTCACCGTAAAGACTAAAAACAGGTATGCCATGCTTGGCGTCGATAAAGTCGCCGCTTTCAATCATATTGTCTTGCTTTTCACCACGCATACCGTGCTGCGGGCCAAATGCGCAGGTGACCGGAATTTTTGCTTTGATCAATGCATCGAGGGAGTGCTGCAAATCGGCTGAAACAGAAGCGGGATGGGCCACAAGCCCCACACGGCAACCTTTGAGTCGCGTTTTCAGTTTTTGGTCTTGTAACAGTTGTTCGAGGCCAAGCCTAACAGACATACATCGATTCTCGTTTGCACTTGCAAAAACCGCAACGCGAATTTAAACATATTTTTGTCGGGGTGTAGCGCAGCCCGGTAGCGCGTTTGCTTCGGGAGCAAAAGGTCGCGAGTTCAAATCTCGCCACCCCGACCATTTGTAAAACAATCAACGGGCAAATAAAGTCTTAAAGGTATCTCGGTAACTGTAATCCGGTCCCAGCCCTGGGCGATTTGAAACATGCAGATCCGCAATGTCAAAACGGCTGGCAATATTTTTGAAAATTCCCTGAGCGAGTACGCCGTCATCACCCTGAAGAACAACTGAATTCCATACCGCGGATTTCATTTCGCCCTTGAGTAGTTTGGCTGACAAACGAAGCGAGTCAAAGCTGACGTAGACCGACGGGTCTAGAATCGGCTGATCCGGCACGCCCAACACATCGACTTGAACATCGGTCGCACCCATTTGTTTGAGAATGTGTTGCGTCTCTTCTTGTACCACGTCGGGGTTGTAATAAATCCGGTCACCGAATCCGGTAATCGTGTTAACGGTAAAACTGAAACTGTTGTGAATCTGTGCCGCCTCAACCACGATCGGCGTGCCATAGACCGGCGCTTGATTCATCGCGGTCGCGGCAATTGCAAAAATTGAACTCGCTGCAAACAATAGAACCTTCAAAATAAGTGACTTTTTCATCGACGCTCCCCCTTGATGCCTTATAGGCTCTCATTTTTCATAGGTCGGCCATTAGGTGAAGTCAAACTTATTCCCGACCTTCGGCGGGGGCTCAAAACCACGACGGGCTATTGAAATCACGCCTTTGCAACAGCAAAGTTCACGATTCATTACAGGTGATATTTTTTGCTTACGAGACAGTTCAAGTGCGAATTAAATCGTAAGAATATTGAGCGCAGATATGAAACCCATCATGAAGCAAAACATAGCTCCAGTCGTTCTCGCAGTTGCTTGTATTTTGGGGATAGCTCAAGCCGCGCATGCGCAGAGACCGCTGGTCACAAAAGCCGAATTTACGACTGCCTATTATCATCGCCTTGCACTTGGTAATAAACAAGGCAAGTTTCATCTCATTTTGTTTATCGACGACATCCCCGCACGGCCGTATTTAAACCTGACGCACCTTCTACAATCGCCAGCGTATTCTACACCGCTCGACTGGCAAATCCGCGACATTACAACCACCCGTATCGTAATGGATCGTAGCATGTGGAAGGAACCGGGTGATTACGCAGGCGTCATACTTATTGCTAATCCTTTGAATTACGCTCAGCCGCAATTCCTAAAACTTTCATCTGAGAGGGCGTTTGATATCTTTTATGCCATTCATTTGCATAATTTGGTGCTTGGGCCGGACGTCGAGTGCGTAAAGACTCCCGGTTATTCTGAAAATAACCCCGGCGACTGCTTTTACGGCTTGCACTTTTTCAGAGCATTTTCAACTCGCTGAATTTATACGTCGCCAGTTAAGCGCGCTTCCGCGCGTTTCAAAATGAAACAAATTGCAGGTGCTGTCCACTCATTGGTCATGCGTCTAGAGCACGAACGATGAGTGAGACATGAGACAGTTGTCAAAGCACTGTAATCACTAGCCCGGTACTTGGCCCTTCTTTTGCTTATTTTATCTTTATCAAGGGTTCACGTTGGCCGGCTAAATTACTGAAATTGTTTAAAAATGAGATTTTCGGGGGAGAAGCTCAGTGAAATTAACGAGGGGTGTATCTACAATTTATGTTTGCGCATTGATAAGCTCTTGCGCATTCATTTTTGGTTGCTCGAAGGCAGCACCGCTCGATCCTTTGAATCAAGTGGACTTGGCGTCGGCCCCAACCAACGAAGTAAAAGTTAATTTTTGCACCGATCCCGCCTATCAACAAAAGCAGTATATTAAAACCATTGTTATTCTCGACCATTCCGGCAGTAACCAAGAAAACTACTTAATGGCCGCCGATGGTTCGGGCGCTCCGGCGTTAGTAAACGGCAATATCGTCATCAACCCGACTTATGCGACCGACCCGACCGGTCAAACACGCTATGGCAATATCAACACACCAGGAACACTCCTCAATTATCTTTACAATTTACCGCCGAACAATCCCGCCGACCCAACGCGCTTTTTTGCACTGATTGATTTCAATGGTAATGAGAAAACCTACCCGGCAAATGCCGCTGGTTTCACCTCGAATATCCCTGCTTTCTACAATTATGTTCAACAAGACGCCACGGCCTCAAACGGTCACCCCAACGACAGCGGTTCGACGGATTATATGGGAGCCCTTCAGCAGGCCTATAACATTATCGAAAATGACATTCAGACTGAAAAAAATTGCGCAGCCCTCCCTCTCGGTTCAACTTCACCTGGGAGCTGGTGCCCAGTCCCTGGCGTCGCCACAGCTTCGTCATACGTGATTGTTTTTATGAGTGATGGCTCGCCGATTACCAGCATCAGCGGGGTCGGCATGAACAGTAATGGGCAAATTGTAACGACAGGCCCGATTTCAATCACTAAAGAACCTTCGTCAAATATTTTAGGCGAAGTTCAGACCATCGCGTCTTTAGCATCTGAAAAGAAATACGTCGCGGGCGTCAATCTCTTCACGATCTATTACTATCACCCAGGCAACGTCGATTTAAGCGGCCAACAGCTGCTTGCACAAATGGCCAAGGTCGGTAACGGTATCGCCTACAACGCGCTTTCGGGTTCGAACATCAACTACGCGCAATTTCAACCGCCAACAAAACTCATCAAATATAAATTAGCCGACATTTATGTAACCAATCAATCGGTCACCTGGTGGAGCGACGGCAAACTTCACCGCGATACGGACGGCGACGGTCTGCCCAATTCCGTCGAAACAGCTTGGGGCAGCAACCCCCTTAACGCGTATACTCAAGGCAACGGCGTTTCTGATTATGTGACTTATTTTCTCACAAACGGCGCGCCCTTTACATCCGTTGATTACGCATCCGGCGTTTGCAGCGGAATCAAAACGATTCCTCTGGCTGGTGGCGGATACACGTTTGTTTCATCAGATCCCGATGGCTTAAACGATTGCGAAAAGCTTTTGCTCAA
>JAJYHS010000121.1:0-2054 GCA_021784635.1 bacterium | reverse complement strand
CTACACCTTTGTATCTTCACATCCCCATGGCCTAAACGCTTGCGAAAAGCTTTTGATCAACGACCCCGGCGGAATCGGCAACCCCAATTCAAATGGCGACGGCATTCCCGATTTTCTCGCCTTTCGCAACGGCGTTCCGTTTCAAATCGGGACTAACCCCGATGTCAATACTCCCGATGCTTCTGGTTATTCAATTGCGCAAAAAATTAAGTTTTCGCTTCCGGTTCAAGTACCGCCGGCTGAATTAGTCAATTACAAACCCGATCAATACAACATGCAACTTGTGAGCTCAACCGCAACGCAAGACTGTTACAATCTCACCGTAACCGGATTGCCCACAATCGGTTCAGGTAATACCGTTCGCGTTGACGTTATTGAAACAAATCCGCTTCTTCAAAACAGCTATCTTTATAGAGTTGGCGAGAAGAAATTTACTTCGGGTAACCCAACGTTAATTTTCAACGACTGGAATAACCCCGCTGAACAAACCGCTGGAACTTGGCAGGTATGGAATTAATAAAATCAATCCATAAAACTCTTGAACTGTCTCATTTTCGAACGGACTTAAAACATAAATTCTCAACCATTTTAAGATCTTACTGTCTCAAAAAGAATCCTGTCGACTCTTTGGTCGTACGCTTATCGCATAGACATCGGATGAGACATGAGACACCTGTCAAAACCCTGTAATCACTAGCCCGCCAACTGGCCCGTGTTTTGCTTATTTATATCTGTATCGGGGTCACGTTTTCAGGATAAATCAAAAAATGTTTCAAAATGAGATTTCGGGGGAAATACTCAGTGAAATTAAACAGGGGACTTCAAACAATTTATATCTTCGTATTGGCGAGTGCCAGCACAATGCTGTTTGGTTGCTCGAAATACAAAGCTTTACAGTCGCTTGATGCGGCCTCGATTGAACAGCCCCCGCAAACCACCTCAATTTATATTCAAAATTATAAACCCCAGGCTGGTGATGTATTTGTTAACTTTTTTGTCTCAAATTATTCAGTCGTTGTGAACAACGGTCAGCTTGAGTACAGCACCGCGCGCGACGGTCTCTGGGATTCTCTCAAAGACCAGCTTAACCCCACCTACGGATTTTCAACTTCAACCCCCGAATCCACGACAGTAGGCTTTGCTGACCTCGTCTTATTTGATCTCGGCATTACCACGAATGAACAGCCGCAACTTTATTGCCCACCGGACGAAATGGATAGCAGCAGTAACGATGCCATCATTTACAACGATTCACGCTTACCGGGTAACCCCGTCGAATTTTTGGGCCTTCGCGATTGTGAAAAATCGTACTTAGGTTTAGACCCGACGACGCCCGATTACGACAATAGCGGCATTCCTGATTATCTTGCCCTCCGTTGCGGTCTCAATCCGGCCGACCCGAACGACTTACAAGTAAGTGCGGCCGGCGACAGCGTTTCGAACCTTGATAAATGCAAAGATCATATTCCGATTGGTGAAACTTACCAAGACAACCAACTTTATGCCTACCAGTACACAAAACTCGTAAACCCTGATGGCACAGACAATTTTTCAGTGACCAATATTCCAGTACTCAATGGCGGCCAAGACAACTTTCTCGCCTTCTACGTTCTCGAGCAGAATCTCACAACGAAAGCTTCTTCTGTTTATACGGCATTTGCCATTTTGAAAAACGGCTACGCCGGCCAAACCTTGAAATTCAACTACTGGGCAACAAGTCCGTCGACTTTCTCTAATCAGGAGGTCAATGTTCCATGAACGGTCACAATAACCTTTCATTCAACATTTATACTTTACTGGTTGTTTTGGCTCTCGGCCTATTTGGCTGCTCGAAAAGAAACCTTCAGCCTCTTAATGAAGCGTCGTCTTCGGTTATGGCCTACGGTACAGTGAATGCGAATTTTTGCACGAATCCACCGGCCCCGGCAGCGGAAAATGTGAAATATATTTTTATTCTCGATCACTCGGCTTCAAACCAACCCGGCTTTCCGCTGGTTACGGGCGACGTGAGCAACACAGACCCTATGGGCAGTCGTCGATATGGACCGATGATC
>JAJYHS010000230.1:1144-9274 GCA_021784635.1 bacterium | reverse complement strand
GACCTTTACGCGATGAACTCGATTTTTCGAATCTTGGTTTTTATCGCCATGCGGTTTTGACTTTTCACCATTTTTTTCATCCCATGCGTGTTTTGATGGGCCTGGAGTCGCCTGGCTGGGGCGAACGTCGGCGCGATCATTTTCTAACAGTTCAAGTAAGCGGTCATAAAACTGCGGGTCTTTGCTAATGGGTATCCATTCGGCACCCGGGTAAAGCGCCACCAGTTCGTCGCCGTAGAGTTCGCCGCTTGAGATTTTTGCCAGTACTTCATCCGTTGTGAATGGCCCACTCACTTGACCGTAGGAGTTTTTTAATAACCAGCGCTGTTGACCGGGCGTCGCCACTTTGATCCTCAATATTTACTACTAGAGTCTCATTTTGAAACCAAACGACCAACTTGGAGCCCCAAAATTGAACCATGTAGTTATTTTATGCTAAGCATTAATTGCCCATAAATTCAACCAGTTAGATCTGAGCAATTTTTATAATTGGCATCGCATTTGCTTATGCCTGTTGTTGAACTGTTCCAATGTCGAGATTGCGAGTGATCGCAGTTTTTAAAATAGGGGGCAACCATGAAATTTTTGAAACCCACTCGGCCAACAATAATTACGATTGCGATTTTAATGCTCTTATCAGCAATTATAACTTGGGCGTCATTTTCATTTGCGGCAAATTTGCACCCCGCCACAATATCGAATGCTCAGTTTCAATTTCACCCCGATTCGATGATCATGCAAATATCTGGTCGACTCCCCAATCCTTGCGCTTACGAACCGCATCCTGTTTTGGTGCGTACTCAAAACCCCCACATTTTGGCGCTTACAGTAGCTGTTAAACAATCCGCCGGTGAATGTATCGATATGGTTGGCGGCAGCTACCAACTTGCCTTTGATGTTCGCTCTTTAAAATTTGACCTTATCCGTCTTCACCTTAACACCAATGCGGACTACAACATTGTTGCCGAAAATGGCGCTATTAATTTTAATATCAACTTTTCAAATATTCCCTTCACCCGCCCATTTGCTACCGATGTCATTCAAAATGCGGTGTTAACAGCCGGTCAAAATGGTACTTTTATTGCTTCAACTCCAGGCGGGAAACAACTCGTAATGGACAGCCCGCTTATCAATTTGAATCAATTTAAAGGCCAAAATGTCGAAGTTGAAGGTTATCTTCTCAACATCACCCGCCCAGGATTTTCTCTTACGCAATCCGTGACCGATCAACCAACTCTTATGTTAGTGACAGGTTTAACCAGTACTTCGAACTGATGCCCTCCCCAATAATCAGCCCGTCGTACATGATTGACGCCCGAGCTCTTCGGCCCCTCCGATAGCTCGGGTTTTTTATTTTAATGCGTCCGCTGTATGCTTGCCCCAAGGCTTTCTAATTTCAACTCAAGCTGTTCGTAGCCCCGGTCGAGGTGATAAATTCGATTTACCCGAGTTTCGCCGTTTGCAACTAATCCCGCTAATACAAGACAGGCGCTGGCGCGAAGATCTGTAGCCATGACGGGGGCGCCTTGCAGTGACCCGCGGTGACCCCGCACAACGGCAACGCGCGTTTTAGGAGTTATATCAGCCCCTAGACGAACCAGCTCTTGAACATGCATGAATCGATTTTCAAAAATGGTTTCAGTAATAACGCTTGTCCCCTCCGCTTGTGTCATGAGTGCCATAAACTGCGCTTGCAAATCAGTCGGAAACGCGGGATGCGGAGCCGTAGTAAGGTCAACCGCTTGCCAAGCCGACGACTTTTCAATCGTTACACTGTCGCGCTCCGCGTGAATTGTAAAACCGCTTTCGCGTAATTTTTCTATAAGTGATTGAATGTGACTCGGGCGAGACTTTGTAACTGTAATTCCCCCGCCGGTGATCGCGCCGGCAATCAGTAGCGTACCCGTTTCGATTCGATCGGGAATAATTTCGTGCTCTGCCGGCTTAAGCGAACTTACGCCTTCAATTGTAATAATACTTGTTCCCGCCCCTGATATTTTCGCGCCCATTTTATTTAGGTATTGGGCAAGATCGACGATTTCTGGTTCTTTAGCCGCGTTTTCGAGTCGCGTAATTCCGTCAGCCAAAACGGCGGCCATCATGACGTTTTCGGTGCCGCCAACCGTTGTGGTTTCAAATAAAATTGTAGTGCCCCGTAGTTTTTCTGCCTTTGCCACGACATAACCGTTTTCCATTTGAATTTCGGCGCCAAGGGATTTCATCCCTTCAAGGTGAAGGTCTATGGGGCGCGTCCCAATTGCACATCCGCCAGGCAAACTCACTTGAGCTTGACCAAATTTACCAATAAGCGGGCCCAAACACAGGATGCTCGCTCGCATTTTTCGGACTACTTCATAGTGCGCCTCAAGAGATTTTAATTTTTTAACTTTAACGCGAAGGACCTGGCCATCGCGCTGTGTTTCGCAGCCAAATAAATTCAGTAGTTCACAAGTTGATTCGATGTCCTTAAGCCTGGGAGTATTATAAAAAACGTGTTCGCCTTCGGCGAGAAGGGTCGCAAATAGGAGCGGCAAGGCAGCATTTTTAGCCCCGCTTGCGCTGACTTGTCCGTTTAATTGCCGACCACCGCGTACGACCATTGCGTCCATATCACTATCCTTCTCGCTCGGCCCAAATTAATCGATCGTGGCCCGCGTAATCTTGAATGATATCATGATGTGTAAATACTTTTGAGTCATAAAAAAGCTGCTCAACCATGCGCGCCTGATTGGAGCCGAATTCAAAACCCGCAGCCGCGCGTCCCGATTTTACTAAATTGCGTAGTTCCGCAATCCACCGCGCTGCAATTTCAACTCCACCACGGCCAGGCGAAAACAGTGCAATGTGCGGCTCATAAGCTTTTACACCGGGCTCGACTCTCGGATCGACTTCATCAATATAGGGCGGATTTGCTAAAACGACATCAAACCTTTTGCCCTCTAACAATTGACTGCATTTTGCCGCATCCCCTCTAAGAAATTTTATGCGGTTTTCAACGCCATAAGCTTTTGCATTTTCAAATGCGACCTCTATTGCGCCATCTGAAATGTCAATGGCCGTGGCTCGAACCTCTGGGAGCAAATGAAGTAGCGTCACAGTAATACAGCCACTCCCAACTCCTAACTCTAACATGTCGACAGTTTCATTTCGTAGATAGTGATCGCGGACCCATTCAATAGCTCGCTCGACTAAATGTTCCGTTTCGGGGCGTGGAATTAAAACGTTTGAATTCACTTTGAATTTAAGACCAAAAAATTCTTTCTCGCCCAAAATGTATGCAAGCGGCTCACCGGTTAGGCGCCGGGCGAGAAGCCCGTCTATAGCCGCCATTTCTTCACCTTTCACAATTCTTTCGGGCCGCCTAATTCTGTCAATGGGGTCCAGCTGTAAAACGTGACTCAAAATCCATTCCGCTTCGAGGTTACTTGAGTCAACGCCCCCAGCGTGAAGTCGGTCGCGCACCGATAAAAATAACTCTTTAACTCTTATCGTTTTCATACTGCGGACTGCTGTGATTTCAATGCTTCGGCGCGGAAGTGTGTCATCACGGGGTCAACTACGATTTCAAAATGACCGTCCATCACTTCGCTTAATTGATGCGTGGTAAATCCAATTCGGTGATCCGTTATACGCGACTGTGGAAAGTTGTAGGTCCGTATCCTTTCAGAACGGTCCCCGGTGCCAATTTGAGAAAGACGCGCATCCGATGCCTCTTTGCGTGATTTCTCTTCTTCGATTGCCAATAATTTCGCGTACAAAATCTGCATGGCCCGTTGCTTATTATCAAGTTGCGATTTCGCCTCTTGGCAAGCCACAAAAATTCCAGTCGGTATATGAGTAACTCGCACCGCAGATTCTGTTCTATTGACCGATTGACCCCCTGCCCCGCTTGCGCGCATTACATCAAATCGCAAATCGGCCGGATTAATGTGAACATCGACCTCATCGGCTTCGGGCAATACAGCAACCGTCACTGTTGATGTATGGATTCGCCCTTGCGTTTCGGTTTTTGGCACCCGCTGAACGCGGTGCACGCCACTTTCGTACTTTAGAAAGCTAAATACCTTTTCTCCTTGGATCATCGCAATGACCTCTTTAAACCCGCCAACGTTACCAAGCGAAGCGGACACTAAGGTCACCTTCCACCCTTTGTGCGCGGCAAATAACGAATAAGCACGAAATAGTTCCTCGGCAAATAAACTTGCTTCATCGCCACCGGCGCCCGCGCGAATTTCAAGCACAATATTTTTTTCGTCGTTAGGGTCTTTTGGAATTAACTGTTCTTTTAGTTCGCTTTCAAGCGCGATCAATTCTTTGTCTAAATCGCTAAGATCGGAGCGAATGAGTTTTCGCATCTCCTCGTCTTTTTCGCTACCTAGCAATGCCTTATTTTCTTCGATGTTTTTTTGCACTAGTTTATAGCGCCGAAAAACAACAACGATCTTTTCCAGTTCTGCGTATTCTTTCATTAGCTTGCGATAAGACGCCGGATCATCGGTAACCCCCGGAGCCTGCAAATCAGAACTCAGTTTTTCGAACTTCTTTTCAACATCAGCTAATTTTTTGAACATCTCGCCACTTTTTTCTTTGCAAACCGGTACGCTTTCAACTATATAATTTTTTCACAATTTTGGTTCATCGCTGTATTGAACAACTACTCTTTTCATGGGCCGGTTTCTTGGCTTTTGAACATTGTTAATTACGGTAGTTATTCACATACTTATCCACGATTATATATGAAGGCCAGCGGCTAATTTTAGTTTTGCCGCCGGGTCACTATAATTTATTTTGTTATAGTAATTTCAAATGGTTACTGCCCGCCCATACCTTTAAGAAAATCGGCATTGGTCTTAGAGCCTTTCATTTTATCAAGCAGAAACTCCATGCTATCCACAACGTTCATCGGCGCTAACACTTTGCGCAGTATCCACAGGCGATTTAAGTCTTCCTTTTTTATCAGCAGATCTTCTTTTCGCGTCCCCGATTTATTTATGTCCATGCAGGGGAAGATCCGCTTTTCCATCAGCTTACGATCAAGGTGAATTTCAGAATTGCCCGTTCCTTTGAACTCTTCAAAAATGACCTCGTCCATACGCGAACCCGTATCGATCAGTGCCGTTGCAATAATCGTAAGGCTTCCGCCTTCTTCGATATTTCGTGCCGCACCAAAAAACCTTTTAGGCTTATGGAGCGCATTCGAATCAACACCGCCGGATAAAATTTTGCCCGACGGCGGCACAACCGTATTGTAAGCACGAGCAAGCCGGGTAATAGAGTCGAGCAAAATTACAACGTCATGCTTGTGTTCGACCAATCGTTTGGCCTTTTCGATGACCATTTCGGCAACTTGCACGTGGCGAGTTGGTGGTTCATCAAATGTTGAACTAATCACTTCGCCCTTTACGGAGCGAGCCATGTCTGTGACTTCTTCTGGTCGCTCGTCAATGAGAAGAACGATGAGTTTGACCTCAGGATGATTAGCCGAAATTGCATTGGCCACATTTTGCATCAGTACTGTTTTTCCGGTTCGCGGAGGAGCCACAATCAATGCGCGTTGGCCTTTACCTAGGGGCGCCATCATATCCACAACACGCGTCGTCCACTCGGTGGGCTGCCATTCCAGAGTGAGCCGTTTATTCGGATATAGGGGCGTCAGGTTATCAAATAAAATTTTGTTTTTTGAATTTTCTGGCGGTTCAAAATTAAGCGCGTCGACTTTTAGAAGCGCAAAATACCGCTCACCCTCTTTCGGCGGTCGCACAGTTCCGGTAACCGTGTCGCCAGTACGAAGGCCAAAACGACGAATTTGAGAGGGGCTTACGTAAATATCGTCAGGTCCCCAAAGATAGTTGTAATCGGGAGAACGCAAAAACCCATATCCGTCAGGCAGAATTTCGAGTACGCCATTGCCGTAAATATCACCGAGCAATGCCGCCCGTTTCAATATTTCAAATATAATATCTTGCCGACGTAAACCGGCCGCATTTTCAATTTTTAGCTTTTCAGCCAAATTTATAATGTATTGAATGTCCTTTGATTTAAGGTCTTTGCTCGAAAGTGCCTTTTTTTCTTCATCAGTTAAATTAATTTCAGCTAGATCGGCCGCAGTAACGGGCGTAATTGTCGGCGTTGGACCCGCCCCTTCGTCATCATAACTGCGCCCTTGATTCCGATGTTGGTTGTTTTGATTACGATACCCATTTTGTTGGCGCCCACCGTTTCTCTGTTGTCGCGGATAAATTTGTTTTGAACCGCGCCCCTTGTATCGGTCTCGCCGGGCCTCACCCCCGCCATCGTCAGCGGAATGTGCCGCTTCGCTCGGCCGCTCAGGCTGCGGTGATGAGCCTGCGCTAGCGCCCTCTGGGGCCGTGGCGTTGTTTTCAGGGGAACTGGCCTTCACTTGGGTAGATTCTGAGCTATCTGACATAGTACTCTCTTAATGTATTCGTTTTTTGGCAATTTTTTGGGTCATGGTCTTTTTCTTATGGTAGCCTTATTTCAAAGGGCCCCAGCTTTATGCC
Organism: bacterium; assembly: GCA_021784635.1. GTDB lineage: Bacteria > Bdellovibrionota > Bdellovibrionia > Bdellovibrionales > UBA1609 > RBG-16-40-8. Next base: position 2,753 of record JAJYHS010000230.1, on the reverse strand, counting down.
GTGAATTGTGGTTGGATATCTCTTGTCTAACGAGTTCATTATAGCATTGTCAACACGATAATCCCTTAGAAATTATTTATAATTACGACAACTGTCTCATTTTGAAGCAAATGGGCTCTAAACTTTTATCCCATATCCTCCGATATAGTGAATGAGTTTAGGGGGTTAAAAAGATGAACGAACCCAGCGTCACCGCTCCATCACGCCGCATACCTCTACAGATGGACGTGGAATATAGGCGTTCGTACGCTCGCCGTGGAGAAAAAGGGTGTCTCAAGAATATTAGTTTGACTGGCGCTTTTCTTGAAACGCCAATTAAACACCTTCTGGCCCCTAACGACAAATTGACTATTACAATACTTGTCAGTGGTCGAAGTCGCCAAATCGCGGCGCATGTCGTTTGGAACAGCGACCGGGGTTGCGGTCTTAAGTTTTTGCCTATCAATGGTCGCGACGTTCAAATCGTCGACGACCTCATGTACTTTGTAGAAACATCGCGAGAGAGTCAACGAAACGTTCTTGACGATATTTTCAGAAAAGTTACTTAAGAAACCCCTCGCCTTTATTCTATTTGTGTGTGCGTTGCGGTTTGAAAATCAATATTGCGTTTCGAACGACGCTTTCTAATTATGATGAACATTGCAATGGCCGCAAGGAGCAAAATAGCGCCCACTCCTAATATCATCGTTTGATCTGGGTCATTCAATAATCCGCTAGAATCCTTCATTAAGTTAGCTGAATTATGTGCGATGACCGGCGCCGGTGGTGGCGGTGGTGCCGCCGGCGGCGGCGGTGGCGGCGTAGCCGAAGCTTGAGTGGGCGGAGTGGTCGGTGGGGTTGGCGTTGTTGTTGTACCCATCGCCGCAGCTGAACCCGTTGTTGCCGACGTCTGTTGTTGATTATTCGCTTGATCTGGCGTGTTTGCAGAAGGCGGTGTAGCTGAGTTATCCGTGGTTGTGGTTGAGCCTGCCGCCGCATTTTGTGAATTATCGCCAGTACTTGCGGTTTGGTCGGATAATGATGTCGAGCTAACTGTGCTCGACGAGCCCGTTGTGTTATCCGCTAGCGTTGATGTCACACTCGAGGCTTCATTGGGCGGCCAATATTGTAGTTGTGTGCCAGCCGGCAAAGCCCCTTTTGATTGAACGCTGGGGTTGGTTGCCCAAATTTCCTTCCAACTGTTTTTGTTGCCCAAAAGTTTTTTTGAAACCGTGCGAATATTGTCGCCTGGCTGCGATGTATAAGTTTGCGGCGCTTCGCCGATATCCGCATAATAGGTTAGCAATTGCGTGTTGTCGGTTGGCCGGTTGGGCGAATTGTAATAAATTTTGTCCCCTACATGAAGCGCATGATCTTGGTAAAAGGGGTTGGCTCGTTTAAGTTTTGATACTTCGTTTTTCCCGTAGATCATTTTCGAAATCGATTTGAACGTATCGCCCGGTCGAACGATATAAACTGTATTTAATAACATCCCGCCGCGATGAAAGGGCGCCGAGGCTATTTTTTTAACAGGTACCCAATGGGGCGCCGATGGAGCAGATGATTGCAAACCTTCCATATCATCTGACGAGCCGCTGCTACTTGCACCCTGAGAACCCGAACCGCCGCT
>JAJYHS010000230.1:0-1134 GCA_021784635.1 bacterium | reverse complement strand
GCCCGAAGACCCTCCTCCATTCAGAGCTGAAGAATTATCGCCACTACCGGAACCACTTGACGAACTCGAGTTATCCGCAAGTGCTGAATTGTCGGACGAAGAAGATGATCCCGAAGAAGAGGCACCCAGTTGGCCGCTAGAAGATTGGTCGTTAGCGTTTAGTTGCTGAAGATCAGAACTGCCTTGATCAGAATTGCCGCTATCGGCACTCAAGCCGCTGCCTGATGAACTTGAATTATCAGCCAAGCTGCCACTTCCCGATAACGCCGAAGAGCTGCCTGACCCTGATCCTGACGCTGAATTGGAGCTTAAGCTGGAATTCGAACCCGAGCCCGAGCCCGAACCTGATCCTGAACCAGAGCCACTAAAATCATTCGCTAAACTATTTGAATTTGAACTTGCGCTTCCGCTTGAGTTATCGCCTGAACTTGTGCTGGCACTTGCGCTGCCGCTGCCGCTGCCCGAACTTAAGTCGTCTAATTCGGCAAGCTCACTTGATGTGCCTTGACCTGATCCCGCCGATTGAGCCGATTGACTATTATCGGAGGCACTGTTTGCACTTTGACTGCTACTGCTACTGCCGGAGCCAAAATCGTCTAGCGAGGACTGGTCGCTGCCGTTTGCTGATTGGCCATTACTGCCAAGCATTGAGTCTGTACTCGCGCCGGTGAGCTCGGCCGCATCGATTTTATCTTGGTTAACCGATTTTTTTGAAGTGCAGCCGCCTGCCGCTAAGAAAAGACTGAAACAAAATAGAAGCGCTATATTTTTTTTCATATTGCATGCCCTTGCGTTGAGTGAAGAGAATCCGTTCTCTAGACGATTAGATCACAGGTTGAAAATTCGCGATAATAATTCCGTATGGCTTCTGCACTAAGGTCGTAATTCGGATAACAAAAAACTCGACTAACGGCGAGTCGGTCGCCGCATTACGGGTCGCGTCCGCATCTTGCTTTTATGCAATTCAAATATTGCGCCAACGGCGACATGGTGACGGGTAAACCAGCCCTTGTTCACCTCTAAAGCGTACATTGCGGGATATCGACTCCCATATATCGGAATGTTCTTTTGATTTTTATTTTTCAGCACTGTCATCTCTTGTACATCGACCAGTTTTCTACTCTTGTTAAAAAA